>JAYSVF010000302.1:0-7057 GCA_043718695.1 Acidimicrobiia bacterium
GCCATCTATTTTCGGCGTCACGCACGGAAAGATCTTGCTGTTGTTTTCGCCTTCTTCAACATCTGCCTCTTTGTCACCATTACGGTCATCCAGTTGACCGAGGTTGCCGCTGCGCTGGGTTTTGGGCTCTTCGCAATTCTGTCTATCATTCGGTTACGAAGCGAACCATTCAACAATCGAGAAATCGGATACTTCTTCGGGGCGCTCGTGCTCGGCCTCGTCAACGGCGTTGGTACACCGGACTTGATGTTTACCCTTGCACTCAACGTCATCATTGTCGGCGCAATCTTTTTGCTTGATCACCCAGCCATTTTGCAGACTTCACAGCGTCGTCTTGTCACGCTTGACTGCGTCGTTATGGACGAGATCGCGCTGCGAGAAGTTCTCTCGCAACGGCTTCAGGCTTCGATCGATGAAGTCACCGTCACCGCCATCGACTTTGTGCGTGACTCCATGATGGTCGAGGTCCAATATCGTCCGCTCTCCGCGCCGGCATTGTCGCCACGATCCTTCGTCCCCTCATTTCGCTAGACACAAATGAGCAACACACTCTCCTCTGCCCCCCGCCGCGGGTTCGAGCCTGATCTCGCAGATTGGCGAAGCATTTCCTTACGCGACCTCAACGAGCGAGCGGCGCTCTTGGATCGCGCCGAATCAAAATACATTTTCTCGGCCGAGACTTTCAGCGCGGTAATGCCACAACTTCGGCCCCATTTTGATGTCCTCGCCATCAACGATAGAACTACGTTCACGTACGATACAACCTACTACGACACGCAAAACCTTCTGCTCTACAGACAACATGCTCAAGGCAAAAGGCTCCGTTTCAAAATTCGCTCGAGGCACTACGTAGACAACCAACTTTGCTATTTCGAACTAAAGCTTAAAGGGCAGCGAGATCGCACCATCAAGGAGCGGCGCCCGTACCCGATTGAGCATATGCACTTGGTCACCGCCGATGCCCAAAGCTACGTGAATGACTGTCTGCAGGCCACATACGGTACGCAATTTCGTGATCAACTCGTTCTGTCGTTGGCAATGAGATATCAAAGAATCACTCTGGTTGGCACAAAGCGACCGGAGCGAATAACCATCGATTTCGGGCTGCAATTTGCGACCGTTGGCGGTCCCGTTGTGAACGCCCCCGCCGACACACTGATTGTTGAGGTGAAATCGCCCGACGGTCGCGGATGCGCCGATGCAGTGTTTCGGAGTATTGGATCTCGGCCAGAAAGGTGCAGCAAATATTGCGTTGGACTCAATATGGTTCGGGATGACTTGCCGTACAACACCTTCAACAAAACGCTGAAAACGCACTTTGATTGGAGTGCACCGAGTCTGCGAACATAGAGTCCTTCCCAGAAACGTGGTTAAGAACGCGGCGAACGGATGTCCATTTCACCTTACCGGCCTGGGCTACCGACCGCCGCTTACGTCGATGACAGCGCCGGTCATGTAGCTCGATGCTGGTGAGCACATGAACACAATCGTGGCAGCGATCTCTTCCGGCTCGCCGCCGCGTTGCATGGGGATCAGCGAACGGAACCGTTCGACACGATCAGGCTGGCCACCGCTGGCATGAATCTCGGTATTGATCAACCCAGGTCGCACCGCATTGACTCGGATGCCTTCGTCGGCCACTTCTTTGGATAAGCCAATCGTCATGCAATCCATCGCTGCTTTCGACGACGCGTAGTCAACGTATTCGCCTGGGCTGGTTATGCGCGCCGCAGCCGATGAAACGTTTACGATGACACCGCCCGCGCCGCCGTATCGAGTGCTCATCCGCTTAACCGCTTCACCCGCGCACAGGAATGCCCCGACCGTGTTGACGGCAAACATGCGCATCATGCGTTCGTAGTCAAGCTCATCAATCCGTGCTTTCGTACCCACGATTCCTGCATTATTGATAAGCGCGCCTAGGGTTCCCATCGTGTCTGCTTCAGCGAAAAGGCGCTTCACGTCATCGGGGTTCGAAACATCGGCCGCAACCGCCTTGGCCTGTACTCCTCGCTCAACGCATTGCTCCACCACGTCGTTTGCCGCGCGTACCTCAGTGCGGTAGCTCAGCAAGATATCGCAGCCAATGTCGGCCAGCTGGAGACACGTAGCCGCCCCGATCCCTCTGCTACCACCGGTCACAAGCGCAAGTTTGGTCATAGGAGGAAACTACCCCGCTGCTCGTTGGATACAAAACCGCGCCGTCAAGGCGTGGGGCCAAACCACCTAACAGCCCCGAACCACGAAAACCGAGCAAAACTTGGCATCAGTCGCCTTATAGTTGCTGTCCTCTAGTTTTTTGCCAGCCGAATAGTTTTTTGCTAGCCGAAAGGTCGGGTACTGAGCAATCAGTCGTCTTTGTTCACAGTTTCTAACGAGAATTCGCCAGCAAGGCGTCGATGGCTGCTGCGAGAGGAATCGAGGGTTGCGCACCAGCCACCGTGCAGGCCAAAGCCCCAGCGGCGTTACCCCGAACAAGGGCCGTTTCGAAGGGAAAACCCTGCGCGATTGCTGCAGCGAAAGACCCGGCAAATGCGTCTCCTGCGGCGGTTGAATCGATCACCACAACAGGGAAGGAATCGCGATGCACCGTGGTGCCGTCAACAAACTGCACCGTACTTCCCTGAGCACCTTCGGTACGTATACGTATGATTTGTGCGGTAGCCGATCGGTCGTGCAGGGCATCGAAAAGCTCCGTTTCGGTTTCGTTGGCAATTAATACATCAGTGACGAGGAGCAACTCGGCCGGTAACGCAAGCGTGGGGGCCGGTGCCAAATTCAAGATTGTTGTGGCACCAGCCGAGCGACCATCGGCAAAGGCCCGAATGATCGCAGGGACAGGGACTTCGAGCTGCGCAAGGACTACTCGGGCAGAAGCAAAAACTCCCGCTTCGGTTGCGTCGGCCACATGGACATCACGCAAGGTTCCGTTGGCCCCCGGTACAACCACGATGGTGTTTTCACCGGCATCGGACACCACGATCAGCGCAGTGCCAGTTGGATCGTGTTTGCAGGTTTTCACGAACGTGACATCGATCCCCTCGGCGACCAGGGAAGCGCGGAGTTCGGCACCCATTACATCCGGACCGATACGCCCGATCATGGTGACTTGGGAACCGCTACGCGCAGCAGCTACCGCCTGATTCGCGCCTTTCCCTCCGCCAAAGGTGTTCAACCCCGTACCAAGCAAGGTTTCACCGGGTTGGGGATGACGGGGCGCCCGAACCACGATGTCTGCATTGATGCTTCCCACCACAACCACCCGCCCAGCATTTGCAACGGGCACACCATCGCCCGCTAGCTCAGTCGACCCGGATTCCGTAACTTCCATGGAAATCGAAGGTACTCCACCGGCTCTTTCTCGTAACGATCACGCCATAAAACGCTAGGTGGTGGGGTCAGCCGATGCCCGTACAGAAAAGTTTGGGCGGGGAGCACGAAACTGGTGATCTTGGACACAAAACCGTGCAAAGGTCGTTGCATTCGATAACTATTCGATCTATCGGCAGGTGTTCTGCCGAACTAGGAGACACACGTGTCCAATATCCCCAATTTCAATATCCCCAAGATGAACCCCCCGCAGTTCAAAAGGCCCAAGCGATTGGGCAGCCTGATCGCCCTCGGCGTGGTTGCCCTCATCGGCGTGAACGTCCTTTCCAGCTCGTTCGTGAGTATCGACGCGAATGAAATCGGCGTGAAGATAATCCGCGGAAAAATCGATGGCACCCTCGGACCGGGTTGGCACCTCATTTCGCCAATCGGAAGCCGGGTAGAGCGGTTCTCCACTCGGATTCAGCAAACCTCAATGCTCCGAAACCCGTCCGAAGGTGACCGCCAAGGCGATGACTCCGTAGAAGTTGCTTCTTCGGAAGGCGCGGTCATGAATGTTGATGTCACGATCAACTACCGCATCAACAAAAAGCTCTTGGTCAACCTGTTCCAGACCATTAAGAGCGAAGACGATCTCCTGCAACGAATTGTGCGCCCCGGTGTTCGATCAACGGTTCGAGACGTATTGGCGGATTTCAAAGCAAAAGATGCCCGCACCTCACGCCGAGGCGAAATTCAAGGCATGGTCTCCAGCCGATTAAACGCCAAGTTCCAAAAACAAGGAGTCGACGTGGAATCCATTGACATCCGTGACATTTACCTGCCAGAAAATATTCAAGCCCAGGTGAACGAATCAATCGCCGCCGAAGCCGCCAACCAGCGAGTAGCCATCCAGCGCAAGCAAAAAGAAACTGAAGCAGAAACGGCCCGTCTTGTGGCAGAAACTGCGGCAGCTCAGGCACGAATTGAAGCCCAGGGCAAAGCCGACGCACAACGCATTGAAGCTCAAGCCCAGGCGGATTCAAACCGTAAAATTGCTGAATCATTGACGCCGGGCCTCATCCAACTTCGCCAAATCGAAGCGGTGTACAAAAATGGTAACCAGATCTACTTCCTCCCTCAAGGCGCAAGCCCGAATGTTTTCCTTACGCCAACCAACAACGTAGGCAGCCCTGCAACACCTTCAGCCGCTGACCAAGCAGCAGCCGGAGCAATCGCTACCAATCCGTAACAGCCCGACGGGTTTTGCCGATATTTAGGAAAGGGCCGGGGTTCAATAACCCCGGCCCTTTTTCCTATTTCTGAATCAGGGTCTTAGTTGCCGGTTGTGTTGATGGTGATAGCGAGAAACGCTTCGGGGCTGGCGGGCTTGCGGCTGAGCTTGGAACCAAGAATCGAACCCAGTTCGATGAGGCGCTTTTTCCAGCCGTACTTTTGGTTCAGCAACGCATGCACCGAGGGCCCCATCGAATCAGGGAGCAACTCTGCAGTAGCTGCCAATCCGGGCCCGGTTCGCTTGCCGCGCATAGTGCACGGAGCTACTTCTACTCGTGAGGAGTTCCGAAGCCGTTTCACTTTGCCCGAAGAACCATCGGAGTAGGCAACCATCCTGCCCTTGTCATCAACGGCGAACCACAGCGGTGACGAAACGGGGGTTCCCGCCTTGCGGTAGGTAACCAGGTCGATGTACTGCCCGCTTTGGATCCATTCAGGAGAATTCATGCAGTCAAAGGTAGTGGGCAAACTCGCGCACTTCACTCGGAACCTCTCATTGACAGGTTTCTAGCTCCTCAGAGGCCGCTCTTCAAGCATGAGCGCAAGGATCAAGCCGAGGAGAGCAACAAGCGCCGAGAAGAGGTATACACGGCCAGTGGCCACCGTCAGTGCATCGGCAATACCGGTTCGTATGGCGACGGGTAGTCCACGAATTTGCTCTGGACGCTTAATAAGACTGGTGATTGGCGTATCCGTGGGAATCGACTCAATGGGCACTCGACTTCGCAATTCGGTCACCACCGTGGTGGCATGCAGCGTGCCAAACAACGCAAGGCAAATCGACCCACCTAAGGATCGTAACGACGTCAACGTGGCCGTACCCACCCCAATATCTCGATGATCAATAGCGTTTTGTGAGGCAATGCTCGTTGTGGTGAAGGTCGTCCCCACGCCCAGACCGGTCAGGAACATCGGCACCACCAGCCACAGATACGAAGCGGTTCGCGAGATCTGTGAAAGTGCCAACGAACCAATTAGGGCGAGGCTTAAGGTGATTACCGGGTAGCGCTTGTAACGGCCGGTCCGGGCGATCTCGCGGCCCAAAAACCCCGAACCCAGCATCACGCCCATCATGATCGGAACGAGCAACAATCCAGCCACGGTGGCACTGCGAAACTGTGCCGATTGAAAGAACAGCGGCAGAAATGTTTGCGTCCCGTACGACAAACCACCGGCACAAAAACCCATAGCCGCGGTGGTGGCAAAGATTCGATTCTTGAAAAGCCGCAGGGGAATGATTGGCTCAGCGGCCCGCTTCTCTTGCCACAAGAACACCATAAGTGCGCATAGTGCACCTAGAGCCCACAGCGCAACGGGAACCCTCAACCATCCACGTTTTCCGCTTTCCAAGCCCAACACGAGAGCGGCAAGGGTCAGCGCGAGCAACCCGGCACCGACGAAATCGATCCTTGCCTCTCGCCGCTTTTGCGGAATTTTGAGCGTGGCCATGATCGCGGCAATCGCCAACAGCCCAATGGGAATGTTGATCAGGAAGATCCATTGCCAAGCGAAACGCTCGATCATGAACCCACCCAATATCGGCCCGGCAATGCCACTCAACACAAAAATCGACGTATAAGCACCCATGTATCGGCCCCGTTCCCGAGGTGAAACCAAGTCGCCAATGATCGCAAACGTGAGGGCCTGAATCCCTCCCCCACCAATACCCTGAATGGCCCTGGCGACAATCAACACGGTGGTTGATTGGGCAACCGCCCCGAGCACCGACCCACCGAGCAGAATCCAAATCGCGCTCAGCACAATGCGACGCCGACCAAACAGATCACCAAGCTTTCCCAGGATGGGCGTAGCAATCGTCGAAGTCAGAATGTACGCCGTGCCTACCCAAGCCAGCGATTCAAACCCACCCAGGTCTCCAACGATCGTCGGTAGTGCCGTAGCCAAAATCGTGGTGTCAACCGCCGAGAGCACCGTGCCCATCATCAACGACCCCAAAATGATCCAAATCTGCCGCGAACTCAACCCCAACTGCGCCGCACCACTCAACGTTGATCCTTGCACCTGTCCCGCCGGTGGCTCGGTCGCCGTGGACAACGACGTGGACATCGCCGTGCCTTGCCGCACCCCGGCTGAACCCATACTGGATGCACCCGGTTCTGCATCTTGAGGCTGGGTCGCATCTTCAGAAGTCACGGAAACGATTCGACTACCTCACCGCTCGATAAGCCAATCAGCAAACCTCACAGCGGCTCGCATCGCCCAATGCGCAGACTTCGGGAGGTCCGAAGCTCGGTGTCATCAATCGGTTGTTTGCTAAACGGCTTCGGTTTCGCGTTGCTAACGACGCCGAGACGCCGAGATGCCGAGCCTTCGTGTCGCAGTGGGCAGTGAGTACGAGGATCACGAGATTCAGAGTCTCCGGTTTTGAGACCTCGATCGCAAGGTTGAACCAAACTGCGGCTCGCCACGTCTTTACGCCGACTTCGGGAGG
>JAYSVF010000303.1:0-17473 GCA_043718695.1 Acidimicrobiia bacterium
GTGCCGAATCAACTGTGGAATCAGTTGTTCAATCAAGCGCCGATTTAAGTGTTGATTCGTCCACGGGTGCAGTAACCGAAGACACGGGTGAGCCTGTTCCGGCTACGCCCGCCGACGAAACCGTTGATGCCCCGCGAGCTCCAGCAGCAGCGGTCAACCAAATCACTGGTGACGATCTTGTCGAAGTTCCATTCGATTTTCCTGATGTGCCCCGCGCCATCATCGAAGTTGAACGCCCGGTGGTCGATGGCACGAAACGGTTAGCGTTAAAGGTAAGTGGACTTACCTACCATGGGGTGGTTTGCGGCTTTTCCATCGAGGGAACCCGCCCGGAGTCACCAGCGCTCATCCGCATGACGGGAACAAAAGCTGATGGAAGTGGATTCGATTCCGGCCCGCTGAGCGTGACCTGGACCTCCACGGAACCGCCAGAAGTCGAATCCGGGGGAGCCGATAACAACGGCTGGAACTTTCTTTCCGATGCGCACCCCAACCGGAGCGGTCCAGGTTGGGTGGTGTCGTTGGGAGGCGTTACGGCTGCTGGCCCAGATGCGATTCCAAAATCTGCGGCCTGTTCCCTTGAACTTGGAACGGGAACATTTTCTGCGGCAAACGGTCCAATCGGCTACTGGGCTGGTTTCGCCCGCAACTGAAGCCAGGCAGTTAGTTCGGTAGCATCCGGTAACCCGGCAACCAGAAACGAGCCAGGCGGCTACAGGCTGGGTTCGCCCGCAACTTGAAGCCAGGCGGGTCAGGTGGAACCCAACTACCACTAGCTAGGTGACTGGTGAACAAATGCGACTGGATGGCGAATTTCGCTCTGTTTTAGCAGTTCGCGACTCGTCTAGGTCGCACTGTTCACCACTTTCCTAGGTGCTAGGTGCTTGAGACTTGGCTGGTGGGTTTGTTCTTGACCGGATGGCAAGAATCAGTATCGTCATTGCTCCGAGAAACAAGATCGATGAGGTCCATTCGTTGATACGCAACCCCAAAACCTTTGACGCAGGATCGGTGCGCATACGCTCGATCCAAAACCTTCCAAAGGTGTAACCGGCCACGTACACGGCAAACAGACGCCCCCTAGAGAGTTTCTGGCCAAAGCGCCGTTCGACAACAAGCACCAAGGCCACGACAAGCAGATTCCATAGTGATTCATACAAAAACGTGGGATGAAACGTCGTAAACGACTTGTACTCCACCGGTCGTTTTGCCAGCGGAACCTCAAGCGCCCACGGGAGTTTGCTAGGTCCCCCGAACAACTCCACGTTGAACCAGTTTCCCCATCGGCCAATGGCTTGTGCAAGGGGCAGGGCGGGGGCTGCGGCATCGAGTAGCCCAAGTGTTGAACAGCCTCTTCGCTTGCCAACGTAAAGACCTACGAGAGTGCCAAGGGCTATCCCGCCCCAAATGCCGAGCCCGCCATCCCAAATGCGCAGCGCATCGCCCCAATGCCCTCGGTACGATTTCCAATCAGTCGCAACGTGGTAAATCCTGGCGCCAATCACTCCCGCGGGAACCGCAAACATCGAAATGGCTGCCACATCATCAGCATTGCCACCAGCCCGCTGCCATCTTCTCGACGCAAAGGAAACTGCAGCGATTGCCCCTAGGGCAATACAGAGCCCGTATGCATTGAACTTGAGGGGTCCAAGATTGATCGTGCCCTGGCTCGGGCTGGGAATCGACCCTAGGAATGAGGCTCGAAATGTGGCGAATCCCGAGGGAATTGCCCCCTGAATCGGTGAAAGTAGCAGTGACATCGATCAAGAACCTACCCGTCCGTTGTAGACCCCGTTGAGACGCCTACGATTTAACGGTGGCCATCCGACGAAAAAGCAAAAAACCGGAAGCCCAAACCCCGTCTGATCAGCCGGTCCAAGCAGAGTTTTCGGCTTTGCCATTGCCCGTTGATGGTCCCGCGCTTGCTGCTACAAACGGGTCACGACGAATGCGGCGCCGTCGTCCGCCCCACAAACTCCATCCCCTAGCCCGGTTGATTCGCAAACTAGCCCGAGTCATCACTCTGCTTATCGGTAGCGCCGTGGGAGTTACGGCCTTGGTCGCAGCGTTCGCGTTACTGGGATCGCAGCTCCCAAAGCTCAATGGCGCCGTGAAGTTTCCCGTGGCCACGCTCGGAGCGCTTGAACCTCTCAACCAGCGTTCAGAAATTGTTGACGCCCAAGATCGATTGATGATCGTTTTGCGGAGCGAACAAAACCGTCAGCCCGTGGCCTTTGATCGAATCCCCAAACACATGATCAATGCGGTTCTGGCGGTTGAAGACGCAGATTTTTATCGGCACAAAGGCATCAACATGCGCTCTACCGTGCGTGCCATGGTTGCCAATGTGGAAGCAGGTGGCGTGGCTCAGGGTGGTTCCACCATCACGCAACAGTTGGTGAAGCTGACCCTGCTCAGTTCGAAACAAAACGTGAACCGCAAGGTCACCGAGGCGCGGCTGGCGTTGCAAATTGAGAAGCAACTCACCAAACAACAAATCCTTGAGCGCTACCTCAACACGGTGTACTTCGGGGAAGGTTCCTATGGAGTGCAAGCCGCTGCGGAGCGTTACTTCAACAAACGAATCGATGATGTAACCGTCCCCGAAGCAGCGTTTTTGGCGGGGATGATTCGCAATCCGGTTGGCTATGATCCGATTCGGTTCAAGGATCGTTCGCGTCAACGGCGCGCCATTGTGTTGGAGCGCATGGTGAAGGTGGGAATGATCACCAAAGCCGAGCAGGCCGACTACCGCATCAGCCCAATGCCACGCCCGGCGGATCGATTCGTACTTCCCGAGTCCTACTTCATAGAAGAAGTCAAACAACAACTCCTCGATGACAAACGGCTCGGTGCTACGCGCGCAGAGCGTTACACGGCGGTGTTCAATGGAGGCCTTCGGATCAAAACCACCTTTGATCCCGATATTCAGGCTCAAGCAGAAGCAGCCGTTCGGGACATTTTGCCTTCGAATGAAAAGGACTTCACCGCCGCGTTGGTTTCTCTTGATGTAAAAACTGGTGCCGTGAAAGCAATGGTTGGAGGCCGAGGTTTTGCGACCGATAAGTACAACCTTGTGACCCAAGGTAAACGCCAACCCGGTTCTTCCTGGAAACCATTCGTGTTGGTTGCGGCGATGGAAAACGGCATCTCGCCGATGTCACTGGTCAATGGCAACGAGCCATGTCCAATACCAAACCCCACCGGCAAGCCCAAAATTTACAAGCCACGAAACGCCGAACCACCCCAAGACGGCCCGCGCACCATCCTTGATCAACTGGTGGTTTCGAGCAACTGTGCCTTTGCCCGTTTGGCCTACCTGGTGGGGTACAAAAAAGTCGCCGACGTGGCCACACGTCTTGGTATTTCCACTCGAATTGATCTTGTGCCGTCGATGGCCCTTGGTGTTGAGGAAGTCCATCCAATTGAAATGGCTGGTGCCTATGCAACGCTGGCCGCCGGGGGACGTCAACGCAAGGCATACCTGATCGATACGGTTTATGACCGCAACGGAAAAGTTATTTTCACCGGACGAAGCACTGATCGGCAGATTGTTGATCCAGAAATCGCACGGGTAGTGACTTCAGCAATGCAGGGGGTAGTGCAGCGCGGAACTGGCGTAAACGCGCAGATGGAGGGTCGAGACGTAGCCGGGAAAACGGGCACCACGAACAACAACGAAGACGCATGGTTTGTTGGCTTCACTCCGCAACTCTCTACAGCTGTTTGGATGGGCGCTCCCGACCGGAAATTGGCGATGCGCAACATTGGTGGTGTTTCCAGGGTGTTCGGCGGTGACTATCCAGCACAGGTTTGGAATCGTTTTATGACCAATGCGTTGCAAGCGCAAGCCTCGGAGCCCTTCAGCGCAGTAACGAAGCAAACCTTTGATATCGGCGACTGTTTCAGTTTGGTGGTTGAGCAGGGGAAAAAACGATCGACGTCTTCGGGCCGAGGCTCCAGCACCGGTACAAACGCCAGTGTGGACAGCGTGGAGCTCGACGCGAACGGCAACCCCCTGTCGTCGGTTCCCACCACAACGATTCCAAAACTTGCCCGTGCTCGTTGCGGATCATGGTCAATTCCAAAGAGTTTTCAACCCGCTTCTGCCTCCGATGGCTCTGAATCGACCGACGCAACGGGAAACACCAAGAAGAAAAAGAAGAAGCGCAACAACACTCTGGATGCCGCCGTGGATGACGCAGAGATCGCGGGTGATCAAACGAGGACCAAGGCAAAATCGAAAAAAAAGAGAACCTCGGTTCCCAAAACCACGGTAAAACCAAAGGCAAAAAAGAAACAACGTGTCGTAACTCCAGCGACCAGCGACGATGGGACTTCCAAGCCAGTTCGGGTTCGCCCCCGTGTTGAAGCAACTGACGGTGGCGCAGCATCAGAACCCGCGCCCCAACCAGCACCCCAACCATCCCCAGAACCCCTACCGCCGCCGGTTCCCTTGGATCCACCACCCGCCGCTGCACCGCAATGACGAGATGTTTTATGCCCGGCTGGCACAGCACATTGGTGCAGTAAAGCGGAAGTCATTGCGTAGTGTTTTGACCTCAGTTACCAGCACCACCGCGAAAATCTCACCCAAACACTACGTAGTGACTTTCGCGCACATGCACTAGGTTGATGGTGTGAGCGCACTCGACGGGTTAATTGATCTGCAAAATTCTGACACCGAACTTGCCCAGCTCAATCATCGAGCGGCGCATCTTCCCGAACAGATCAAGCTTAACGAATGCGATGCAGCACTAGTTG
Organism: Acidimicrobiia bacterium; assembly: GCA_043718695.1. Taxonomy (GTDB): domain Bacteria; phylum Actinomycetota; class Acidimicrobiia; order Acidimicrobiales; family JANYDT01; genus JANMZO01. Next base: position 4,765 of record JAYSVF010000303.1, read on the forward strand.
CGTTGCGCGAGCGGTTGGCGCCAACGGTGAAAGCAAGAGCGGAACTTACTGCACGTCAAGAAGCCTTTGAGCATCAGCTTGGAGAACTCGATGCAAAGATCAACAGCGCCAGCAAACAGCTGTACTCCGGAACCGTCACCGCCTCACGAGAATTACAAGCCTTAGAAGCCGACATTGCCTCACTAAAGAAGCACCGTAGCGATGTTGAAGACCACGAACTCGAAGTGTTGGTTGCCTGTGAGCCACTCGATGCGGCTCTGGCCGAAGGCGATCGTCAACGCTGTGTAATCGATGAGCAAGCCGAAGAGCTACACGCGGCAAAAGCCGAAGCCATGGTAGTAATCGAGCAGGAGACGCAAAGAGTGTCAGCGTTGCGGCTGTCTCAGCGAGAAACGATTGACCCGGCGCTTCTCACGCGTTTCGATGCGGTGGCGAAAAAGAATCGAGGGGTGGGTGCCGCTCGCCTGGAACACGGAACCTGCATGGGCTGTCGGATCAAGCTTCCTTCGGTTGAGGTCGATCGAATTCGTCATCTTGATGCCGATGCGGTGTACACCTGCGAAGAATGCGGAGTCATACTCGTGCGAGTAGGCGGATGAAACGTGGTGTTGAACGTAGGGATACCACCCGCAGTCGGCCGGCAACCGAAGTAACAGAGTGTTTCGAGTTCTCTTGTTGATTTGGTTTGTGAGCTTATCAATCGCGGGGGTGTTTGTTATCTTCCGCGATGCAGCGATGGACTACCGCATGGTGGCGCTCGGTGCGCTGCTAGTGGATCCAATCGATGGTGTGGTGCGCGGTGGAATCGGCCCCGCCCACTCAGTCTCGGTTGCGGTTGGGTTGTTGGCTCTGGTTATGGTTGGGACAATTAGGCGTCGTGTGCTTCGTAGACGGCTTTTGGGCGTGGTGATTGGCGTATTCGCCCACTTGGTGCTCGATGGTGCATGGTTAGTGACCAAGGCATTCTGGTGGCCTTTTGGGGGCGCATTTGCTGCACAACGTATTCCGTTTCTTGAGCGAGGGTGGGCGATTGTGGCCATCCAAGAAGTTGTTGGATTGATGGTTGGCGCGTGGCTGTGGCGGCGCTTTCGTTTGCAAACCCCCGAGCGTCTTGCCTTGCTCAAAAAAACCGGCCGAATCGATCGTCGTCTGATCTGATTGTTCGCTTTGTGCCGGCGCGGTTCCCCTAAGGTCGGTGCGTGATATCGGAACCCTCAAGCGCAGAAATGGGCAACGGGCGAGAACGAACAACTCGATCTGGTTCCATCAGCCATTTAGAAGAACTTCCCTTGAGGGCAAATGGTTCCCGCCTGTGGGACGGAGCTGATCGAATGTTGCTCGAGCTTTTTGGTCGCTATGTTGCAGGCGAGTTCTCAAGCGAGAGCGAGGCTGGTGCTGGGACGCATGATGCTCATGCGTTGAGCGTAGGCTCGAAGGCTCATGATGTTCTGATCATGAACGATGCTTCAGGCGCATTGCTACGTGTGCTTACCGAGCAGCCGTTTGTGAAGGCGTTCGCCATCGGAATCGAGCGACTCCAGAGCTTTGGGGATGATGTCCGATCCTTAACCCAAAGCCAAGTCCTCCTCCAAACGCTTGGTGAAGCAGATCAGGGCAGTTCGGTAACATTCGTTCCTTCGACCAACGTGCCAGAAACTCCAACAATCGTGGTGCTTCGTGTCTCGCCCATTGAAGCAATAGTACGCGCACAGATCATACTGCTTCGAGCCATGCAACAACGAGGTGATCGCTTTGTCGTGATTGCCGCCGGGCTTGATCGCTTGCTTCCGGCGAAGACTAAAGCTCTGCTCGCCAGCCTTGGAACAACGGTTTCACTACCCGGGGCCTACAAGGCGCATGGGTTTCTTTGCCAACTTGATGATCCCAGTTCGGTGTCGCAACCCGGTGTGCCCGCGCCAAACGAGGTAGCGCACACTTCGTCACCAGCGGTTGAGGTGATGTCGTTTTCCTTGGGAGGAAAGACCTACGCCATGGAGACCGGACCGTATGCGTTTTCCGCAGGGCGTCTCGATCTTGGATCTCGGCTGCTGATCGAGGCGCTGGCTGCCGCGCCATCATTTGGTTTAACGGTCGACGGGCGGCCCGGTCGAGTTGCTGATCTGGCGTGCGGGAATGGCGTGATTGGAATCATCGCGGCCAAAGTGCGTGATGGAGGTTCGCACTACTTTTCTGACGTGTCATTTTCCTCAGTTGGATTGGCCGAACGAAACGCAAAAAAGTTTGGTCTTACGAAAGCAGAGTTCGCTGTTGATGACGGTTTCAAATCCTATGAGGGGCCGCGTTTCGATGCAGTACTGCTGAACCCACCCTTCCATCATCATGGTGGGGTCAATGAAGAGCTTGGTGCGCAATTGTTTGCCGAGGCGCACCGGCATCTCCGCGTTGGCGGTGAACTGTGGGTTGTGGGGAATCGCCACCTTGGCTATCAAAAGACGCTGCAGACCATGTTTGGACACTGCCGCTTAGTAACCGCGCATCCAAAGTTTGTGGTCCTCGTGGCACAACGGGGCGTTACGAGGCTTCGAAACCCCAACGCAAATTCAACTGCAAGGAAAACATAACTATGCATATCGATCTGCAGCCAAGCAACTCGGCCTGGACATGGGGTCAACTACGAGACGGTGCCCTCGCCGCCGAAGAAGCAGGATTTAACGCCTATTGGGTTTGGGATCATCTCAGCGGCTCGGCCATGGGTGGAACGGCGATGCTGGAGTGTTGGTCATTGCTTGGCGCCTTAGCTTCCGCCACCAAAGTGATCAACATCGGGCCCATGGTTGCCAATGTGCAAAACCGTCACGCTGCGGTTCTCGCTAATGCCGCGGCCACCGTGCAATGTGTATCGGATGGTCGACTCCTGCTGGGATTGGGCTGCGGCGGTGGCCCCAAGAGCCCCTATACGGCTGAGCATCGAACCTTGGGCATTGCTTTGAAAGCCACGCTGGCGGAACGTCATACGCTCTTGGTAGAAACCCTCGATGTTCTCGATGCGCTGTGGGATCCCAACCGCAACACCGATTACGACGGGTTTCCTCGTCCGCTACCGCATGCACCTAAACGGATCATTGGCGTGAACTCTGAACGGTTAGCTGCACTGGCTGGGCGGCGAGCCGACGGGGTAAATGTTCGAGCCAGCCACGAAGGCGCCGAGGTACTCATCCAAACCGCACAGCGAGAGGCGCAAGCGCGTGGCTGCACCGATTTCGCTACCACCGTATGGGCTCAGTTTGATGACGCACTGTTAGACCCCACGCACCCGGATCGCGATCAATGGGAACGTTGGGGCGTAACCCGTCTTGTCTTGGTGGCCTTCACTCCACTTGCACCCGAGTACATTGCCAAGCTCAAACTCACTTAGCCCTTTAGGTGGCAGACATTGTTAAGGAAGTGGCAGCGATTTGTTGCTGGAGGCTTGCTCTTCGGTCCGGTTGGGTGAAGACTTACCGTTGGTCGGATATCTTGCCGGACCAGCCTACAACGCAATTAATATGTGTACTGAAGTGATTTAGCGCAGGCGAAGGTGTTGCGCGTTCGCGTGCGCAGGAAATCCTTCGTGCTCAGCGAGAGCAATAACACTGGGCGCCATCCGACGCATTGCAACATTGTTTGCCTCGGCCACAGCGGTCCGCTTCAAAAACGTCTCGGCCGTGACCCCACTAGAAACATTCGCAAAACCACTCGTTGGTAATGACGCTGGGCAACCAATAATGAAATTCGCTGCGCTGATGGTGGTTTCTTGTCCAAGAAGAATCTCGCCAGCGGTATGTACCAACGCCAAGACTGCGTGATGATCAGCCGCCACGATTTGCATGTGTTCCGGCCCAAAGGCATTGGCAACTTCGGCGCCCTCCTCCATGGAGCGAACCAAAATGCACCCACCGTTGACGCCCAATGCCGCTTCGGCTGCTTCTCGTCGTTTTGGTGGTAGCACCGCGATTTGTGCAGCCAGGGCCACATTGGTTGCCTCGGCCAAGGTCTTCGATGGCGTAATCAGCACCGCTGTGGAATCCGTCCCATGCTCCGCCTCGTTGAGTAGATCTGCGGCAAGGCGAGAAGGGTCGGCGGTATCGTCGGCCAAGATTAGCGATTCCGAAGGCCCGAGCAGCATCATGGTGGAACAGCCGTAGCGTTGCACTTCAATCTGTGCACATACAACTGCGGGTGCGCCGGGGCCGATTACTTTGACCACCTTTGGAATGCTCTCGGTGCCAAAAGCCACCGCAGCAACACCGGCGGGACCATTGACCCGAAACACCTCATGGAGGCCAAGGAGATCGGCAACCACCAATGTTGCCGCATCAACTTCGGCTGAGGGTGATCCGGGGACTGGGGGAGTGATCACCACCCGAGTGGGTACGCCAGCAACCACCGCTGGAGTACCTATCTGGGCAAGCACGCTCGGATATGAAGCTTTTCCGCTTGGGCAAAACAAACCAGCAGAGTGAATGGGGGTGATCTTTTCGCCAACGAAGAGACCGGGTTCAGATTCCCACATCCAATCGGTGCCCTTGCGTTCCATTACCTGCTCATTGAAGCGGCGGATGTGATCGATCATGTCCTTGATCGCTGAAGTAACGGTGGCGTCAACAGCTTTGCGCGCCGCTGCGAATTCCGCTTCGGTGACCCGCAGTTGATTTGGTTCTACCGAGATCTTGTCGAAATCCCGCAACGCCCGGCTGACCGCTTCATCACCGTTGAGACGTACGTCTTCGATAATGCGACCGATCGCGGTTTTGAGTTCGTTACCAAAGATGGTGTCGATCCCTCGATGCAAAATCGCTGACCGTTCGCCGGAACTCAGCCGTTCCCATTCAAGGACTCGCATCACCGGTACTGTTTGCATGCAACGACGGTACCTGACCAATTCCCGCTGCGCTGGATTCCGGGTGTCGCACTGTTGTCACACGGCCTTTTCTCGGGTGGGCAGTCTCTCCTGTCGTGCCTCAACTCTGCAACGGCTCTGAAGTATCACCCGAGGCCCAAGAGCTTTCCTTGTGCTGCGGTGCCCTGATGCCCCGAGTCAAAGACTCGCAATTGTTGTCCAGGAGTGAAAGATTACTGCTGTGACGATTGTGAAGCTCTGTGTGCTGATCGCCGTGCATTTGGTGGTTTTTCTGCTGCCAGGGGCGGCAATCGTTACCTTCTGGCGGGTCAGACTTGGGCGTGGAAGAACAGAGCAGATCATCGCCCCGGCGAGTCCAAAGGTGTTGTTCGATTTTCTCGCGATTCTCGTGGCCTCGGGTGTTGTGGCCTATGCATCATTCTTTCCCTATGTAGTTCAGCCGTTGTTGGGCCGAATCGTCTCCCTCGTTGTCCTGGGTGGTTCGGTACTGCTGTTTGTCGTTTCTCGTGAAGCGAGGCTCCACCTACGAACCCTTATCCGCCACGGCGATGTCATGACCCCACTGTTGCTTGCTTTGACTATCGGCGCTTTGTACACCGGATCCACCTTGTTGTACGGCGGTGAGGTTCACCCGTCGTTGGTGGCAAATTCTCGGTATCGAGACCCGCTTCCGCCTGACAACATTCTTCCTCGGCTCGTAGCGGATCGAGTTGTTGATGGCGTTCGCGGCGAGCCGTTTATGGGGGACTGGTTGTCGAGTGACCGTCCACCGTTGCAAGCCGGTGTCGCAACGCTCTCGAGCCCGCTGATTCCCAAGGGTTCCCGGGAGCTGAGCTATCAGGCCCTTGCCACCATGCTCCAGCTTTTGGTCCTTCCAGCAGGATGGGTTTTGTTGCGTCGGCTACGGGTGTCATACGTGTCGACCCTTGGCGTGGTGACCGCCACGGCACTTTCGGGAACCTTGGCCTTGCACAGCACCTACGTGTGGCCCAAACTGTTGTCTGCTGCTTACTCGTTGCTGCTTATTGCGGTACTCGTTCCCTCGGATGGTGTTGCTGTCGACGGTGGTGACGTGGGCGAAGAACATTGGGGCGCATCAGATGAGGGTATCGGTGGTGCTGGTGCGGGGGTTGGCGCAAGTTTGAGCCACGTGGCGCAAACTCGGAGTAGAAGCCTCGTTACCGACGGGACAGCAAGCTCGTTTCCCGTTCGCAACGTTGTGCTGGCGGGTGGGGCTTTAGGGTTGTCATTTGCCGCGCATGGTGGAGCGCTCTTTGTTGCTCTTCCGCTGTGCTGTGTACTTACGGTGTTCGGGTTTTGGGGAGCGGTCAAGTCGATTCGTTCGTTTGATGAAAATGGCTCAGCAACGATGCCTGGAATAGGACGACAACCCAACTACATCCTCCGGAGTTGGGGTCTGGCCCTCATGGTAAGCGCGCTGCTTTTTGCGCCGTGGTACGCCTATCAGCGAGTGGTTGCGCCACCGGGGAATCGGCTTCTCAAGTGGCACCTCGCTGGCGTGGTGGATATCGATAAGCGTTCGCTTTCGGAGGCTTTGATCGACGCGTATACAAAACCACCGTTCAAAGAAATTGTGGCCAACAAATCGTCAAACGTGCGAGAGCTCGTCAACCCGGCTCGCTTCCTCGCCGATGTGTTGCCCATTAGGGGTTCCGATGACTCCATTGATCGTGTCCGTCAACGCGAGTTTGGAAGTCTTGGCAATGCGGTAAGTATCAGTTTGATCGGTGTGGTGGCGGGGCTTATGGGGTGGCTGGTTCGTCTACTCACACGAATTGCGACCTTCCGTGCGGTCTCAAAGCAGCGAAAGTCCCAAAAAAATTTGGGTCAACCTTCATCCCCAGACCCCCGTTCCACGCCATCAGGATCGAAAGCGTTTGGATTGAAAGCACAAATTCCGCATCGGAGGTCCCGGGAATTCGTCGTTGGTCTCTGGGGATTGAGTATCGGCACTTTTGCCACGCTGCTGTGGTGCATAACGTTGTTTGGCCCGCGAGCCACGCTTCCCCATCAAGGAAGCCTTGCCGTTCCGCTGGTGCTCATCGGCTCATCGGCACTCTTGGCCGCTTCAGCGCATACATGGGCTTTGGCAGCGTTTGTTGGTTTGAGCGCCTACAAAGTTACCCGAGTGTGGATACTCGCTGGCCCGCTGTCGCCTGAGCGATCTCGCAGTGGCGCTGCTCTTGGTATGGTCCTCTTCGGGTTTTTGGCGCTGTTCGTCGTGGTTGCTCAAGCGCTTCGCCGGGCCCAAGAACAAGACCAACAAGACCAACAACAAGCCCACCAACAAGACCAACAACAAGACGACCAACAACGTCCGGGTGTTTCTACGCCCGACCCGAAGAGCAATGCGGACAGCGAAAGTGATCTACTGCTCGCTTAGAGCCCGAGCGAAGTGTCCACGAAGAACAGCGAAATGCGTTCGGATGGCGTAGCCGGGCGCCCGAAAAACTTCCACCGCGATGCACGTTGCCCATTGGCGCGTGTTCTTAGCTTTGGACAATCAGCGCGTGTCACTCACCAGGCAGCATAGACAGACGGTCGCCGACGCCGCCGCCACCATCCGCCCAACACCAGCGCAAACGATGCTGCTGTTGCCAGTTCGCCCAAAACGTCGACGGGACGGCGACCGTAAGTAAGCGTTACATTCCCGGCAGTTGGAATGACGGTCATAAAGTTTGGCATCGTGCGAAATGGGCCCTGCGCGCCTTTGGCTTTCCAGTTCGGAAAGTACGAAAGGCGAACCACAACCGGCACACCGGGTGTACTGGTGCGAAAGCTGATCGAGTTCCGGGTTTGGCGGATGTTCGAAATAGTTGTCGTGGGGAGTGAAGGCTGCACGGCACTAAGCGCAACGGGTTTCGTGCTGGGAGTTGTGCAGGCGTCCCGCACGGCTGCTTCATTGGCAGGAGAAAGCAGCTTGGATTTGGTCACCCGGCTTTGAGCTGAAGCGTTACCGGCGCCTTGCGCCACAGTCGATGCACTGATTGAACTGCTTCCCCTGCTCAGCGAAGAAGCAATGCTGATTGATGATGGCGGCCCGGATGTTTCGGAAACCGCAGCAACGCTCTCAAGGGCTTGGCGTTTCCAGCAGGCACGTAACGTTGGCAACGCTGAGCGAACCGATGCACCGCTGAGATGCACTCCCGTTCCATAGGTGCGGTCGATGGGACGCTTAACGATCGTGACATCGGCACGCTCCCAATCTTTTGGCCCGTTGGTTACCAAAGTTTTCGGGAAAGCCAAATGGTTTTCCAACGACGCCATCGAGGTATCGAGCCAACCCTCATCTTGGGCCTGACCAATTCCTTTGATGACCACCGGTCGCTCTTCGAGCGGGGCAACGAGTGCGTTGTTGATGATTTCGTAAAAGTGCCACTGACTTCGCGGCGCTTTGGTGACCGGATCAAATGCGGGGCTCACGCCAACTTCGATCAATTGCCGGCTTTGCGCAGCCGCAGCAACGGCCACCTGGGTAACGGCCATGTAGTACCGAACGCCCATACTACGAAGCTGATCTATTCCTGCTTCAAGGTCAAAGGGTGGATACAGTACGTTGCGTTGAGGATTCGAAAGTCCGCTTACCTTTTGCTCGCCGTTAAGGCCTTCATTTTGCGGCGCGTTTACTAGCGAAGCATTTCGGAAATGCACGGGGGTAGTGGCCGATGATTCGTAGTACACGCCTTCGAGCGAGCCAATGCAACCCTTGGTCCAGTAAGGCAAAAGGGTGAGTGCCAACGTCGTTCCGTAGGCTTCAAGGGTCTTGTGCTCATACTCCCACATGGCACGCCCGCACCCTGTTTCCCTACCAATTGCCGTGGCAGTATCCATGATGCCTTTGTATTCTGGCCACGCCGGAAGTCCCTCGTAGCCGCGATAGTTATGTGAGGTCCAACCGGGAGCATTGCTTCGATCAGTGGAGCTCCCCGCGCGCTGTACGCCAATCAATCCATTGGTGTACTTAGGGATCGGCATTAATGCGGGGGCGAGGCCCACGGGAAGCCCAACGGCCACAAAGACTACCGCTGCTCCGGTAGCCAGCCCGAGCCGTGAGTCGATGCCGAGCGTTCGTAGATGGCCCTTGGCGAGCCACTGCGCAAACGTTCCAGCCAATCGAACTATATGTACGCATCCCATTCCCGTCAACAGAAACAGCGTGAGAAACCAAAACGGCAACACCCGAGCGTTCCACAACCGGAACTCGGGAGCCTGAACAAAAACGATGCCGCATGCGGCCAAAAGAACGCTCAAGGCATAGGTGGGGCGATCAAAGGAAACCCGACGCAAAGATGCAACCGTACCGAGGCCAACCCAGGCGCCAAACCCGACAACAATCACCACTCCACGTGCGGGGCCCCAATACAACATCCCGGCGAACACAGCGCAGCCCGTGCCGATTCCGCTCAGCATTCGAGACCGTATCGATTGGGCAATCAATAACCCTTTTGTCACTGAAACCAACGAATACAACAACGCAAAACTGCAGCAAAGCGTCGCAATTAAAACAACGGTTGAATCCGCAAGCGGCTTTGTCATGACAAACGGGAACAGGCTGTGGATGAAGTTCGTTTTCCGTTCCCAGCCCATAGAGTTCGTGTAGTCAAGGTTGGCCGCAAACGGTAAAAGCCAAAACCCGGCGAGTCCGGCGCCAAGTAACGCGACAATCGAGGAATCGATCAGTTGCCTGCGAATCCGCCCTTTCTCAAGGTGGAGGCAAAAGATAATAAGCGCGCCGATGATTGCCCACATAGTGGGAAGAAGATGACAAAGCCCGGCACCGGCAAGCAGGAACGCAGTGCGGCCCCGGCCGGCTCCTGTTCTCAAAAGCATTGCGAAGGAACCAAGAAAGGCAACGGCCAAACAACTCGACAGCGAAAAGGAAAACTCACCAGACATGGTGGAGAACAAGGTTCCTCCATAGCCGGTCCAGTCGTAGAAGCGTCCGAAGAGCACCGCAAAGGTTCCGAGTGCGCTCAGCGTGGCTGCGCTCATGGGCATCCCAAAGCGAAGCATCGCTTTTCTGGTTACAAAGGGCAGAGCTATGGAGCCCAGAGCCGTCACGATTTTGAAGGCAACGCCAAAGGGCAGAATCGTGTTCAGAGCAACAATGCCAAGCATTGGAAGGGGAAAGTAGAAACTCAGTAAAGGCATGCCCGCATACCAATCGTTTGACCATCCAGTGAGACGCCATTGAGGTAGGACATCGCGTCGGAGGGCATCTGCAGCCCAAACGTGGGAGCCCATGTCGCCGCCAGTGGGAGTGTTGTTGCGGAGGAGATCACCAACCTCGTAACGCCAAAGCTTCAAATTGTTGGCCAATGACCCGTGAATACTCTGCCCGCGTGCCGTTGCGTGTTGTCGGTCTATGTCGTTTGGAGTGCTGAACGCACCCAACTTGTACGCCATCGCAAGGGTTCCCGCAAGAAGTAGCCAGGTGGAAAGTCGTTGCAGCTTGAGGCTTGGTGAATTGGTTGGCATCACCGTTGCCCGAAATCGCGCTCGCAAACCGTGTTGGGCGAGATTGAGAACATCACGGAAGTTTGGCTTGGCTGACCCGTGCGTGCGGAAGTCTGAGGCATTGGGCATCCGTGGCTGGGCTGGCGCGCCAGACCTCGAGGATTCGTAATCCGCCTCGGGCTCGGGAAAAGCCTCCGAAGTATCAACGATGTCGAGGGTGCCCTCGGCTGGAGTGTTCCCAAGATCAGACATGGTGGTGAGGATCTCTGCGGCAAAGCGTTGCCGGAAAGATGCCGGATAGAGGGCAATCGCTAGGCGGAGCGCAAGAGAGTTCTTCACAGCTAAGCCAGTGGTCGTGGAGTACCGGTGGGCCCGGGAACCCCTAATTCTGTTCGACTATCGATGGTGCGGTGGATTGCCTGCCTTAACGATAAAACCGTCGAGTCTGGACGTTTGAGAAATCTTCTTCCCAGCGCAGCGTTGCGTTCCATCCGTTCGATCTCCTCTGCCAACGTTGCCAAACCAAGGTTGGTGATCGCGTAGGTCCTGCGTGCTCGGCCGTCAACAACTTCTTCGCTCTGTACGGTGACCAACCCAGCCTCCAGAAAGCGATCCAATGCTGCATAGAGAGTGCCCGGACGCAGGTTTAATCGGCCTTCCGACAGATCGATAACCGCTGCAACAATGGCATATCCGTGCCGAGGAGTTTCGGCCACGGCCGTTAAGATCAAAAAGGCAGGTTCTTGAAGCATCTAATCGTTATATACCGGTCAACGGTATATGGCAACGAATTTCTTTTGGAAGTCCGAAAGCCAAGGGCCTCAAATTAGCGCAAAAACGAACTCAAACCGTTAATAGAGCACGCCGCTATGGCGGGGAAGCAACCCAGCAATCACCCGATAGCAATGACCGTTTTTAGGTCGGCTCCACGCCATAACCATTAAATCGGGGCGAAAACCCAGAGCTGCAGTGAGTGCCCTTCCGCTCAGCGGACTCTTCGGCAGCCAATCCAAACGGGAAAGTACCTGAGCGTCTTCGAGGGCAGCCTCAACCCAATGCTGGTTCCAGCCAAAACGCGCCCGCACACCCTTTTCGCCAACGATTACCGTCAAAGGGGTTTCTGGTTCAACGATGCTCACGGAAGGTCGATCGCCATCAAGCATCCAGCACGGGACGCTTGGACCCTGCGAACCAAGAAGGTAGTGCCCACCCGGATGCATCAAATGCCGCACGAGTCGATCCGCTTTCCATCCAACCATGCGGCCAGTGAGCGTGGGTGCATGCAAAAAATCAATTGACTCAGGTTGCTCAGGCCGTTGCTGCTGCCAGTTCGAAACCGTCGCTGACACCACGCTGAATCGCTCCAAGCGCTCGGCGATGGCTGGATGATGAGTGCGAAGCAATGTCCCCGAAACCAAATCCACGCCAACGGTGCTGCGACGGCCACTGGCTAGCACCAGCAGATCCATTTCCTCGGTCGCTTGAACCGAAGCGGAACGTGGCGCAGCACCCAAAAAAGCGGCGGTGCGGTTCGTGGTCCTCTGCAGGGTTCCTAGCACGTCTTCTATGGTGCCGTGAATTTAACCCAAAGTGGTGGATGGTATGCGAGCTGATAACCAGTTCACCTAGGAGTGGATCAAAAGACCCTCTGATGATGCGAGTTTACGACCGTGCAGGGCCTGCAGCGATTGGCTCACGTTCGACATCGGCGCTAAGCCCAACGATAGGGGTCACCGTTCTCGGCCTGGCATCGACCACTGAAGAAAGTGATGGTCGGCTGACCGCCTTGCTCGGGGTTGCCGGTTTGGTTTCGTCAACACCATCGCCCTTGGATCGGCCCAACAAGCCCGCGGCTCGCGCAGCCACTTCGACCAGCGTTTGCAGCAGGATCATAAGATCCAAGCGGACTGACCAGTTCTCGACGTAAAAGACATCACAGCGCTCGTAATCGGCAAAGGAAGGATCGTCTCGAGATTCGACCTGCCACAGGCCGGTTATCCCCGGCTTGACTTTGTGTCGAACCAGCAGGCGGTCATTGAACTTGGCAACTTCGCGGGCCAGGGCCGGACGGGGTCCAACGAGGCTCATCTCGCCCTTCAAAACGTTCCAAAGTTGCGGAAGCTCGTTGATGCTTGTGGCGTCCATGATGCGGCCAACCTTGGTGAAGCGTGGATCGTTGTCCATTTTGAACAATGGACCCTTGCGCTCATTTTTAGCGAGGAGAGCGGCCAGCCGAGCTTCGGCATCAACCACCATGGTGCGCAGTTTGATCATCGTGAACAACTCGCCATTCAGCCCGACTCGTTGCTGTTTAAAGAACGCTGGACCCTTGTCTTGGCGCTTCACGATAAGTGCGAACAAGCCAATGAT
>JAYSVF010000304.1:0-7045 GCA_043718695.1 Acidimicrobiia bacterium
ATGACTCCCTCGATGCAGCCGCGGAGTTCATAAAGCCCGAATGGGTCCGCCCGTTTGTGATCGCCGGAACACCCGATGAATGTGCCACCCAACTGCGCCATCTCGCCACAAACTATGCGTTCGATGAATTTCTGTTGCCCATTCTCGATTTTCCTGATGCCCCGCGCCTCATGAACGTTGTCGCCGAAATCAACGAACGAATGCCCTAAACATGGCAGCTCCAGTGGCTCGGGCCGGTGGCCCTCGATTTGATCTGCCCCACACCACGCAACCAACTACCGCTGTTCTCAGCGCTCTGGGTATCGATGGAATCCCGCTAGAACTGGGAACCGATTTCGATGACTTTTCAGATTTAGCTTGGACCAACGCTTGCGAAGTTACGGCTACTCCTGATCGAGAATTGCGTCGGCTTCTGTTTTGGACCATGCACGATGCGGGTTTTGTGGTGTTGCACTGCGAGTGGTGGCACTTCGAATTCGGTACCCGCCGGTGGGCAGCGATCACCAGCCAACCCGCCCGCTACTCCCGCGCTGACCCGCTCTAAATCAGCAGCAGGTATTGGATGAGTTGTTCGCCCCCAACTAGCGTTTTCAATTCGGGCGTGCTGCGACAACGATCGGTTGTCCGACGGGTGCGTGTTGGACCGTGACGGTGTTGCAACGTTCGGAAAGTCTGAGCAGTTGCTGTATCCCAGAAGTGCAGCGAACTACACCAGCAAACGATTGTTGGGAGTAATGTATCGGCACCAAGGTATGTGCACCTAGAAGTTCGGCTGCAGCCAGGGCTTGTTCAGCGTCCATCACGAGTTGTTTGCGAAGAAACCGCAAACCATCAATCGGCAGGATCGCGACATCGACTTGATGATTGGCTGCTGCATGTCGGATGGGTTCGATCCGGTGAGCCTCGGTGCTCACGAGAACCGAAGTGTCGGGGGTTCGCAGTAGGTAGCTGTTCGTGTGTCGGCCAACGCTGCGTTCTCCGGCGAGGCAAACAATTTCGAGCTGGTCGGAAATCTTGCGCGTCTCACCCCAGGTGAGTACTTCGGTCTGGCCAAAGCCTGCTTGTTTCGCCTTTTTGGCCATCGATTTTGTTGCTACTAACACCGGGGTCTCGTGTTTGTGTGGGTAGTTGCTTATCGAGGGCATATTCCAGTGATCGTAAACCCCGTGGCCGCCCAGGATGGCAGACAACCGTGGCAGTTCATTCGCTTGCATTCCTATCGGCTCGTTCATTGGAAAGAACCAGTGGTTATCGAAGTACGGGTCAGTAAGGAACGTGTGTCCAGCAATCTCGATCAGCGCTGTTGGGTTGATAACTCGGGTTACGGTCACTTCGGAGCTCATCGATTGAAGAATACGAGTTATTATTCGCATTCACCCATTCGCTTTCTAGGATACACACCTATGAACCGGTCGCCGGATCGATCTCCCAGAAAGCAGCCGCAACAAGAACGGTCTCGACTGATGCGCGATCGAATCCTTGCCGCCAGTATTCGTGTTTTGGCCGACGAAGGAGCACTTGGTTTCACTACGATCCGGGTGGCCGAGGAGGCAGGCATCAGCGTTGGCTCGCTCTATCAATACTTCCCAAATAAGCACGCCTTAGTCTCTGCGATTCACGATGCAGATATCGCAAAAGGTTGGGAACACGTCCAAAAGATCCTCCAAGGCACTCAAACACCACGGCGGAAAGTCGCAGAAATTGTGGAATGGTTTTTCTTGACCGAGTCACAGGAAGTCGCTGAGCTTGGTGCCGTCAGCAGCGAAATCCACGTGTTCTTGCGAGATTCAATCTCCGACACAGACCTATCGGCGCTCATCCTTGACACACTCGCAACATTTATCGCAGCTTCATCCAAGACCCGGAGGACGAAAGCGGAACTTCACTTCGCTGCAGACTTCGCGTTTGAAACGATCGAGAGCCTCGGAAAAGCAGCAGCGGCACGCAATTTCACAGAACAACAACTTAAGAAATGGGCGAGCACAACCTCGACGATGCTCTGCGATTCTCTCGGATTCGTCGACAATCCAACATGATCCATTCCGGAACAACAACAGCATCCGATGTCGTCGGTCTCGTTGCCATGCCCAGTCGAGTACACCCGCACCCGTGTTGCCAACTTCGCAGGACCGTCAATCACGGTCTCACCAGCGGCGAAAAGTGGTCGATCAAGACGTCGCCAGTTTGGGCGGGGTCGTCCTCATGCTGTTCTGTGCGTTGCTGATAGGCGTGCCCCTAGGAATGACGGTGGGGCTCATACTCAAACGTGAACGCTTCCCGACCACTTAGGCATTGACCAGGTGGATCTTGTTGGTAACGACACGGGTGGGGGGTTTGCCAAGTAATCGCCGCAGAAACGACACGAAGGAAAGCACTACCTTGTGGGGCCAAGCCCAGGGGTTACCGAGCACCATCGGCAAATCAGGTGATCTTGGCTAGGAGTTTTGCGAGTTCCTCGGGCCCCACCAAATCCCACTGCTGCGCGCCAATGGCATCAAAGCGAACGATCCCAGCAGAGTCAACGATAAACAAAGCGGGTTGCTGGCCAAGTGAAATCATCCGGCTGGTCACGTTGTAAGCCTCGAACACTTTGCCGTCGGTATCGGCGAGGACCGTGAACGGATAGGTGTTGGTCTTGAGATGCTTCACCAGTTCATCCTGGGAGTGTGGAGCGATGGCAACAATCGATGCCCCAGTAGCGGTAAGTGTGCTTATTGACTCACGCAACTGCGCGAGATGCTTGCGACAGAACGGTCAAAAGAACCCTCGTAAGAAAACAAGCACCACCGGTCCTGTTGCGTGAGCACCGGCGAGCGTCCACGGTGACCCATCGGCCTGCGTGAGTGCGATAGCTGGCGCAGCTTCATTGAGTGGGGCGGTGCGTGAGGAGCGAGTTCCCATGGCCAAAGATCGTAGAGGCCTCCGAGGATAAATGCACAGAATCCTTCTCCAAGACCAAAAAAATCTGTTGAGCGGGAACTGAATGGGATTCACTCGGCGTCGAAACACTACCCAGCACCGACCACCCGGCGCCGTGAGAACCGAAAGGCCTAACGATCATGAGTACCAATTGCGTAACCGCCGACCCGCTTGATGGCCACACTGTTAAACCAGAACTACCCATGGCATCCACGTTGAACTTCGCCACGCCTATGACAAAGCGCAACGCAAGAGCCATCCCTCTGGGCTGCGTCGTCAGCGGAAGAATCTCGCCGATTAGACGAGCCGGGGCGACAATCGGAGTGGCCATGCTCGTGGCGGTCTCAGTCGCTGGGTGCAGCCAAGACAGCAAAGCTTCTCTCGACACCGCCGCATCAGCTACCTCCCAAGGCGGCGGACTCGTTGAATTCAGCGTGGAGACCGAAGCAGCAGCCGCGGAAACTCAAGCTGCTTCGCCAGAGGCCGAATCTGACGGATCGGCATCAAAAACCACCAACGATGCCGCGCTCATTTTCGATGGTTCGGGGAGCAGCCAGCCCTCGGGAGGAAGCGCTATTCCCGTCACGCCACAAACCGGTGCGCAGATCAAACGGGCCGAACTTACCGTGCAGCTCACGAGCGCTCAGTTTCGAACCGGCGTAGCCAAGGCAACCCAGCTACCCGGCTCGCTAGGAGGATTCGTGCAGAGCTCCCAAGTAGGTGGTGGCAATCCCATTGATGACAAGCGCAACGAACCCCGTTTCGCCGTTGTGGTCATGCGTGTTCCTTCGGCCCGTTTTGATGATGTCCGCGGTCAACTGGGCGGTTTAGGCAAGCTTCTCACCGAGAACATCTCCGGTGAAGAGGTAAGCGCGCAGCTCGTTGATATGCAAGCCCGAACGACCTCACTACTTTTGCAGGAAGAGGCTTACAAGAAACTCTTCAACGCTGCAACAAAAATCCGAGACATCATTACGGTTCAAGAACGGCTTACCGAAGTTCGCACGCAGATTGAACAGATAAGCGCGCAGAAGGCCAATATTGGTAACCAGGTTGCCATGTCTACGATCACGGTCAACCTGCAGGAAAAGATCAACGCCGATGTCGCCACGGCGAAACCTAAGGCGGAAAAGGCAAAGGGCTTTTCAGACCAAGTTTCGCAATCGTGGAACAACGGCACGAAGGCCCTCGGAAACGTCCTCACCGCACTGGTTGTGGTGTTCGTTGCCCTCGCACCCTTCATCCCTCTGATGCTGATCGGTGGACTGCTCGCCCTCTCCCTACTCCGCCGGGCCCGTCGAGCCGATGCCGCCCGCCTAGCCTCCTCGATGGCCGCGACACCCCACCAACCCACCCCTTCTCCGCTGAGCGTCGATCCAGAGCCGACGAAGATTAAGAGCTCTGTCTCCTAGCAGGAGTCCGGTCACGAACCTCTCCCGAACGGGTCTATTGACCGCACTCGCGATGCCTGGCGCCTCACAAGGAATACGTCGGTGACACGTCAGCTCGGCTTAGCTTTCTTGTTCGGCGGCTAGTTCGAGCCAGCGTTCTTCGATTGGGTCGAGTTCGGCTTGAATCGTGGCCAGGTGGGTGCCGAGGGCGGTGATTTTGGCGAAATCGTTTCCTGCGGCTTCAAGTTCCGCGGTGAGCTTGTCTCGAGATTTGGTGAGCCGGTTCACTTCTCGTTCGGCATCTTTAATCAATTGACGCAGCGTCGAGGCAGATCGCTTCGGCGCTGCTGGTTTTTCGGCCACCTTTGCCACGGGCTTTGGCGTTGGTGCGGTTGGGGCAATAAGTGTCTTTGCACTCGAACCTGTAGCGACGGAAGGGGCCACGCTTGGGGCTTTGCCGGCACCCTTGCCCGAACCCTTGTCGGCAACCAATCGTTCTTCACGACGGGCTCGCCAACCGGCATAGCCACCGGCAACCAGCGTGGCTTTGCCGCCTTCAATGGCCAGCACTTCTTCAACGGTGCGGTCCATAAACGCCCGGTCGTGACTCACCACGACCACTGTGCCGGGCCAGTCCTCAAGGAAGTCCTCAAGGGCGCGGAGCGTGTCGAGATCGAGATCGTTGGTGGGTTCATCGAGCAGCAACACATTGGGTCGCTCGGCCAACACCATCAGCAACTGCAACCGTCGTTTCTCACCACCACTTAACAGGCCGACGGGTGAGAACTGGGCATCATCAACAAACCAGAATTGCTCCATGAGGCGCTTATCTTCTGGCGATCCAGCAACCCCATTTTTCCCAGCTACCGCATCACGAACTCGCATGGTTGGGTCAAGTGTGCGGCCGCGTTGATCGTAATAACCCACCCTCACGGTTGGACCGGTATCGATAGTGCCCTCAGCCGGAATAAGACGTCCACTTATGATGTCGAGCAGCGTTGACTTGCCGGTCCCATTGGCACCAACAATGCCGTAACGAGCACCAGGATCAAGCAGAATTTCCAAGCCTTTGAACAACCAAGGACCGAACTCGCCGCTCCCTTCCGCTGAGCCAATCGCCGGAAACCGATGGCCGATACCGTGGAGGTCGACGACTTTGTTCCCGAGCCGTGGCGCTAAACGAGTGTCAACGGCATTGCGATAGGAACCTTGCGCTGAACCGGCCGTCGGCCCTTGGCCCTCACCGGAACGACCGGTGGCGGCACCAATTTCAAAGGCACCGCTGCGCGCTGCTGCTTGCGGACGGTCGTTGATCAGCTTCGTCGCCGATTCTATGCGTGCTTTAGATTTCGCGGTACGAGCCGGGGCACCTCTGCGTAACCATGCCAACTCGCGCTTGGCCAAAATCTGCCGAGTGGATTCTTCCGATGCCGCACGATCCTCGCGCGAAGCACGACCATCGAGGAAGCCTTGGTAGCCACCATCATGCACATAGCCCGTACCACGATCGATTTCCAACACCCGAGTGAGCACCCGGTCGAGCACGTGCCGATCATGACTCACCATGATCAGGCCACCGCGATAGCGAGCCAAGCGAGCTTCGAGCCAGGCAATGGCGTCAAGATCCAAATGGTTGGTGGGCTCGTCGAGAATCAACAAATCGGGTTGGCTTACTAGGGCCCGCGCTAAGGCCACCCGTTTGGCTTGTCCACCGGAGAGTGTGGTGGTATCGGCATCGAGCATCCCGCCCATACCGAGGCGGTCGAGAAACTCTTCGGCTTCCCAGGAATCGGCATCGGGGAGATCGTGCAGCACCGCTTCGCGAACCGGGCCCGGTTCCAGTTTCGGGTCCTGCTCCAACACAGCCATCCGCAAGGTTTTCGAGCGACGAACCACACCCGATTCAGGCTGGATATCACCGGCCAGCATGCGAAGGAAGGTCGATTTCCCGCAGCCGTTTATGCCCACAATCCCCCACCGATCGCCATCGTTGATGGTCATGGAGAGATTGGTGAACAGCGGCTTATCGGGCCGTGAAGCGGTGAGTGAATCGGCATCAATGAGAATCATGAGGCGAACATTCTCCCCCGAACGGCCAAGGTGGCGGTTCAGAGCCCAGGTGAAGTTGGTCGCTCAAGCCAATTCAGGTTGCCCGGTTTCAAATCCATTGGACGTAAAACTGGTGGGTGAGCCGTTTTACATCCAATCGATGTCCTCCGCGGGCTCCCTACACATCGATGTCGACGATCAGCGGGGTGTGGTCGGAGGGGAGTTTGCCTTTGCGGGCTTGACGGTCGACGATGGCCCACGTGACCTTTTCAGCAACGGGTGCAGTGGCATAGGCCAAATCGATGCGCATGCCACGATGCATGTGAAAGTCACCAGCTCGATAGTCCCAGTAGGTGTACAGACGATCTTGGGGGTACAACTGGCGGAATACATCGACCATGCCCCAGTCGCGAAGCTCAGCCAACCGAGCCCGTTCTGCCGGAGATACGTGCGTGGAGTTGGCGAACTTCTTGATGTCCCACACATCAGCATCTTCGGGTGCGATATTGAAATCACCGAGCACGATGGCCTTGTCGGTGGGCTTGCGCGTGGTGGCGAACTGTTCGTTCAATCGAGCCAACCATTCAAGCTTGGCCGGGAAGTGAGCATCCTCAAGAGAACGGCCATTGGGTACGTAGACACTGCTGACATTCACGCCACCGCAATCGGCAGTTACTAAGCGCGCT
>JAYSVF010000305.1:0-40851 GCA_043718695.1 Acidimicrobiia bacterium
TAGGCCAGATGTTCCTGGGACCCATCAGTCACATACGCCGGGGCAGCAATGCAAATCGTGACATCGTTCGGATCACGGCCGACTCGCTCCGCGGCTTCACGAACCGCTTTGATAGTCCACGCCGCGATATCGGTGTCGGCCAACTGCAAAATGAAACCGTCGGCCACCTCGCCCGTCATCGCCAACATCTTCGGCCCATACGCCGCAAGCCAAATCTCCAACTCACTTTTCGAGGCCCAGGGGAAGCGAATTGCCGAGCCTTTGTAATCAACGCTGCGACCGTTACCAAGCTCACGAATGACGTGAATCGATTCCCGGATTTCTTTGAGCCCAACCGGCGCGCCGTTGGTAACGCGCACGGCCGAATCACCACGGCCAATCCCGCACACCGTTCGGTTGCCATACATCTCGTTGAGCGTGGCAAACACCGATGCAGTAACCGTCCAGTCACGCGTCGCCGGATTGGTCACCATCGGCCCCACGATGACTTTCCGCGTCTCGGCCAAAATTTGGCTATAGATCACATAGGGCTCTTGCCAAAGGATGTGGGAATCAAACGTCCACACATGACTAAACCCATACGTCTCAGCCCTCTTGGCCAAATCCACCACCCTCGCAGAAGGAGGATTCGTCTGCAACACCACACCAATATCCATCAGGTTCCCATCCTTCGATTTCGCAAACTCAATCTTTTGACTTTTGCGTTTGACTTTTGCTTTTGACCTTTTCCTAAAGGCGACGAACGAAGTGAGCAACGCCTGACGGGTGGCGGCGAACGGGGCGCCCCGGAGACGTCAAGCGAAGCGTGTCGGTGGGGCTGTTCGCTGACAGGACCCGACAGGCGTTGCTCAGAAACCGCAGTTATCGATTTTTTGGAAAACCTAGGTCTACTGATGATTCCCGAGGATCGGGCCAACGCGAGGTGATGGCCTTGGTGCGGGTGAAGAAATCGACGCCTTCTGGGCCGTACATGTGCCGGTCACCAAACAGCGACTGCTTCCATCCACCAAAGGAATAGTAAGCAACCGGCACAGGAATAGGCACGTTGATCCCAACCATGCCCACGAGACAGTTCTGTTGAAACTCCCGGGCCAGGCCACCATCGCGAGTGAACAGCGCGGTGCCGTTGCCGTATTGGTTGTCGTTGATGAGCTTTAGGCCATCTTCGTACGTGTCAACGCGGACCACGCTCAGCACGGGGCCGAACACTTCGTTCTCGTAGACATCCATGCCCGGCTTCACGTGGTCGACCAGCGTGACACCACAGAAGAAGCCACCCTCGTTGCCTGCTGGCGGCTGGTACGTGGAGCCGTCAACCACAACGCTTGCACCTTGAGCACGGGCCGAGTGAATGTAGGAGACGACCTTGTCGCGATGTTCACCGGTAATAAGCGGACCCATCTCCGCATTCGGGTCGGTACCGGGACCAACCTTTACGTTTGGTAAGCGCGCCTCGATCTTGGAGACCAGCGCATCACCTACGCCGCCTACCGCGACTACGGCAGAAATCGCCATACAGCGCTCCCCCGCCGAACCATAAGCGGCACTCACTGCTGCGTCGGCGGCCATATCGAGATCGGCATCGGGCATTACGATCATATGGTTCTTTGCACCACCAAGGGCCTGCACACGCTTGCCGTTTTTCGTGCCGGTTTCATAAATGTACTTAGCAATGGGCGTGGAACCAACAAAGCTGACAGCCGAGATATCCGGGTGATCCAAGATCCGATCAACAGCAACCTTGTCACCATGCACAACACTGAACACTCCAGCCGGAAGACCTGCCTCGGCCAACCATTCAGCCAACAAAATCGTGGCCGAAGGATCCTTCTCCGATGGCTTCAAAATGAACGCGTTGCCACACATGATGGCATTGGGAAACATCCACATAGGAACCATGGCCGGAAAGTTAAACGGTGTGATCCCGGCAACAACGCCAAGGGGCTGACGAATCGAATACACATCAACACCGGTCGAAGCGCCTTCAGAATAAGAACCTTTGAGCATCTGAGGAATCCCACAAGCAAACTCAATGTTCTCCAACCCACGGCTGATTTCACCCAACGCGTCGCTTGGCACCTTGCCATGCTCAGCCGTTAACGCCAAAGCCAATTCCATCTTCCGACCGTTCACAATCTCGCGAAACGCAAACATAATCTGCGTCCGCTTACTAAGCCCGGTCGTCCTCCAACTCTGAAACGCCTCCTTAGCCGAAGCAACCGCCAAATCCATCTCGGAAACAGACACGAAATCCACCTCCGCCTGAACCTCACCCGTAGCCGGATTAAACACCTTCCCACTCCGGCCACTATTCGATTCAAAACTCTTCCCATCAATCCAACTATGAATCTTTTTCATAACTACACTTACCCTTTCAACAAGAACTAAACACGAAGACTGCATTTGCGGTGGCTTTGACGGGTTTTGAACCCAAAACTGAGAATTTGGTTCGAACGGAGCGAAGCGACCGTTCCGGTGGGGGTGGCGAGGAACGGGGTGCCCCGGAGACGTCAAGCGAAGCGTGTCGGTGGGGCTGTTCCTTGACAGGACCCGCACCGGAACGGACGCTGGTATCGGCGAACCTCAAACCAAATACGAAGACAATCCTCGTTTGACGTAAGAACCTTGGCCCTTAGAACCAACGTAGGAATTGTTTTCGATAACGATGCGGCCTCTGCTCATGACTAGGTCGCACTTGCCGTCAATCTTCTCGCCTTCGTAGGCAGAGTAGTCAACGGCCATGTGGTGCATTTCCACGCCGAGGGTTTGGGATTTGTTCGGGTCGTAGATGACAATGTCGGCGTCGGAGCCTGGTGCGATAACGCCCTTCTTGGGATAGAGACCAAACAGGCGGGCTGGGGTGGTTGCGGCGACCTCGACCCATCGTTCTAGCGAAATGTTTTTGTCGACGGTGCCCTGGAAGAGCAGGTCCATACGGTGTTCTACGCCAGCCATACCGTTGGGGATCTTGGAGAAATCGCCGATGCCCATTTCCTTTTGTTCCTTGAAGCAGAACGGGCAATGATCCGTCGAGACCACGGAGAGGTCATTTTGGCGGATACCCCTCCACAGTTCAGCTTGGTGTTCCTTGTGGCGCAGCGGCGTGGAGCATACAAAGTTGGCTCCTTCGAAGCCGTCGTAACCCGGGCGGGCTAGATCGTCGATGGAACGGTAGAGGTATTGCGGACAGGTTTCGGCAAACACGTTCTGGCCTTTATCGCGAGCCAGCAACACTTGTTCGAGTGCTTCTCGGGCCGAGAGGTGCACTACATACAGAGGCGAGCGAGCAACCTTGGCAATCTGGATACAACGGAAGGTTGCCTCGGCTTCCATCTCTTCAGGTCGTGAAATCGAGTGGTAGTAGGGAGCCGTTTCGCCCCGTCCGAGATGGTCCTTGATGATCTCGTCAATCACGATGCCGTTTTCGCAATGCATCATGATCATCGAACCGATTTGGCCAGCTTTTTGCATGGCCCGGAAGATTTCACCGTCGGTTGAATACAGCACGCCTGGGTAAGCGGTGAACAGTTTGAACGACGAAATACCTTCCGTGTGCATGACGTCCATCTCTTTGAGGGAGATCTCATTGACATCGGCCATAATCATGTGAAACCCGTAGTCAATGGCGCAGTTTCCCGCCGCCTTGGCGTGCCAATCCTCTAGCGCGGCGGCGAGGGTTCCGCCCTTTTGCTGAATGGCAAAGTCGATGATGGTGGTGGTTCCGCCCCAGGCTGCAGCGCGAGATCCAGTCTCAAACGTGTCCGCAGCGGTCGTACCTCCGAAGGGCATTTCCATATGCGTGTGCACATCAATCCCACCGGGGATCACGTACTTACCGCTGGCATCAATAACTTTTGCTCCGCTGGTGACCGCCGATGCATGGTCGCTGGAATCGGGTGCAAGCAGCGCGACGATACGCTCGCCTTCCACCACAACGGTCATGGCGTGCGCCCCGGTGGCGGTGATAACCGTTCCGTTGGTGATAACGATCCGACTCATAGTTCTTACCTTTCAACGACGGGCACTGAAACAACTGTGCTCAAAACAACGTGCTCAAACAACTGCGTTACGAAACTGCTCTACAAACAACCTACGTGACCTACAAAACCACATCTCATCGCGGACAATGCGATGATGTGTGCTCTACAGCTGAAAGCTTTAGATGGCCGAAATATCGCCGTACTGGCTGGGGTTGCGATCACGATAAAACGCCCAACGATCGCGCACCGTTTTGATCAGCGTCATGTCCAGGTCGCGGACCACAAGTTCAGGGTTGTACGGGTCGCCGCACTCACCAACAAATTTGCCTTCAGGATCAACGAAGTAGGACGTGCCATAGAAATCGTTGCTGCCAAGGTCTTCGATGCCCACTCGGTTGATGGCGCCGATGTAGTACTCATTCGCCACCGCCGAAGCAGGCTGTTCCAGCTTCCATAAGTACGCGGACAATCCGCGATGGGTGGCCGACGGATTGAACACAATCTGTGCCCCGTTCAGGCCCAAGGCTCGCCAACCTTCAGGGAAGTGCCGGTCGTAACAAATATAAATACCGACCTTGCCGACCGCAGTATCCCAAACCGGGAAGCCCAAGTTGCCGGGCCGGAAGTAGAACTTCTCCCAAAATCCTTGCGTTTGAGGAATATGGGTTTTGCGGTACTTGCCGAGATAGGTCCCGTCGGCATCGATCAGGGCGGCCGTGTTGTAAAGCACACCGGGCTGTTCCTGCTCGTACATGGGCAGCACCATAACCATGCCCAACTCTTTCGCCAACGACTGGAATCGTTTGGTTGTCGGTCCATCGGGAATCGCTTCGGCGTACTCGTAGAACGCTGCGTCTTGCACCTGGCAGAAGTACGGCCCGTAGAAAAGTTCCTGGAAGCAGATGACTCGTGCGCCCTGCTTGGCGGCTTCGCGGGCTTGGCGTTCGTGTTCTTGGATCATGGACTCTTTGTCGCCGGTCCAGTTGGTTTGCAGCAATGCGGCACGAACGATGTCTGGCATGGCGCCTCCAAGGCGGTGTGAATAAATCCCAACTAGTAATTCAAGTGAACCACGTCATCGACCAAGCTGTAGCGACTTTGTACCAGTAACAACATTGCCACCAGTATCCAAGCGACGTTTTCTTTCGTGTTCCGGCGCTAAGCAGCCGTCACAAAGGCACCCGCAAAACCGTCCAGGGAAGAATCTAGGGACGGATCCAGACCGGTAACGAAATCCGTGGTCCTTTTCGTCGCGGCGCTTCCTCGATGTTTTCATCTGACAAGGCCGCTGTTCCTCCTTCGTGATCGGCCGAGAGAATGTGACTGTTACAAAGCGGACAAATGCTGGTACAAACAATGGGATGGATATGCAGTTTCTCGTGGACGTCGATGACCGATCGGCCCGAGGAATTGCTACAACGATCAATCGAGAGATCCGCGCTGGGCGCCTCGAACCCGGCGACCGGCTCCCAACGGTTCGCGAGCTGGCGGTCCTGTTGGGCATCAGCCCGACAACGGTTTCCGAAGCATGGCAGCTTCTTGGTCGTTTCGGCAGCATCGACGCCCGTGGCCGACACGGCACCTATGTGCGCGACGCAAAGAAGCCGGCAGGTCCTCAACGTTACCGGTCAGTGGTCAACCGGTCGGGTGGCGGGTCGCGGTTTGACCTTTCCGCTGGCATTCCCGATTCAGATCTGTTACCCGATATGAGGCCAGCCCTTGCTCGGGTGTCGAGACGGAACCTCACCACCAGCTACCTCGACGAACCAATTCTCCCGGCGTTGCACGATCTACTACTCACCTCGTGGCCCTACCCGCCCGAGCTTCTGACCATCGTCGATGGGGCCATGGATGCTATCGATCGTGTGGCGGCGGCCGTAGTGAGTCTTGGCGACCTCGTTGTGGTGGAGGAGCCTGGGTTTCCTCCGCTGTTTGACTTGATCGAGGCACTCGGGGCAACACCCCTAGGTGTGCCCGGCGACGACCACGGCATGCTTCCCGACTCTTTAGCAGCGGCCCTAACCCAACATCCCGTAGCGATTATTTGCCAACCAAGGGCGCAGAACCCAACCGGGTCGTCGTGGACTGTCGAACGGGCCAAGCAACTTGCGGCGTTGATCGCCGGTACACCAACGATCGTCATTGAAGACGATCACTCCGGTGATATTGCTTGGGCAGAATCGGTCAGTTTGGGGACGTGGCTCCCCGAACAGACTGTGCACATACGATCGTTTTCCAAGTCCCACGGCCCCGATTTGAGGCTTGCGGCTGTTGGAGGTGCGGGAACGGTAGTGACGCAGTTGATCGAACGTCGAATGTTGGGGCCGGGGTGGTCAAGCCGATTACTGCAGGCAGTGCTGCTTGAAATGCTTCGCGATCCAGACACGGTTGCGTCGGTCGCTTCAGCTCGCCAGCAATACCATGCGCGCCGATCATCGATGGTTGCGCTTCTACGTGAACGGCACGTTGGAACAAGCGGATTCGATGGCATCAATCTCTGGGTCGATGTGGCCAACGAACGACACGCCCAATTGTTGCTGAGCGTGGAAGGAATTTCCGTTTCCCCGGGGCGCCCGTTCTGGCTCCGTCAGCCACCCTCGGCACATCTCCGGATAACTATCGGAAACCTCTCCGATGAGCCAGTCTTTGTTGCCGACGCCCTAGCCCGTGCTGCCCTCCCGAACTAGCGCTTGTTCGTGGCGAGTCCCACTGGACTCGCGCTTTGCTGCACTACGACACGCGGGCCGCGGCCCAGTCGACCATCTTCACGACGAGATCGTCAAAGGCTGCCACGCCTAGCTCAATGTCGGCCTCAGCGGTGTCTTCGATATGGGTATGGGAAAGCCCGTTGATAGAAGGAACAAACATCATGATCGTGGGCACGCCCGCTCGAGCCATTTCCGCCGAATCGTGCATGGGTCCCGAGGGCATGATCTCGCGAATACCAGTACGGGCCTCGACCACGTCGGCGGCGAACTCAATCAAGTCGGGATGAAAATCGATGGGATTGATGGACCACAACATTTCAATGTCGGCCTCGCATCGTTCATCAGCGGCGATGTCTGCCACCAGCGCTTCAAGCCCCGCGACCATCCGGTTCAAAACCGCGATGTCGAGATGGCGCATATCAACACTGAACTCTGTTCGGCCATTCACCGCCGTCGGCACCATTGGATGCACCTTCCACACCCCAACGGTGGCAAACGCGCCTTCTCGAATCGCCAACTCGCGAATAGCAATCGCCATACGCGCTGCGGCAAGCGTTGAATCTTTACGCATATGAATCGGCGTCGCCCCGGCATGGGCAGCCTGGCCCTTTACTTTTACCAGTCGACGCTCCACACCCAAGATGCCGTGCAGTGCAGCAAGTTGACGACCCTTGGCTTCGAGGACCGGTCCTTGTTCGATGTGCAATTCCGCCGACGCCACGATCGATGGAAGTATGTCTCCGGCCGTCAAGATCGTGTCCATATTGACTCCATAGGGGGCTACCACATCCTGCAAAACAGCCCCGTTGCGGTCGGTGAAGTGCCGAACCGTGGCCACTTCCAACGTGCCCGATACCGCTCCCGATCCAAACAATGACCGACCAAACCGAGCACCTTCTTCATCAGCCCAATCAACCACACTGATCGAAACGGGCAACTTCGCACCGGTTTCGATCAGATCGCGATGCAGTGCACGGAGCGTTTCGCCTCCAGCCAACACCCCAAGTGCGCCGTCCAGCCAGCCGCCGTTAGGAACAGAATCGAGATGCGAACCCAGCACGATGCGGTTGCGGCTCTCCCCCACCAGGGTCACCCAGAGGTTTCCAGCCACATCAGTCTCCACCTCAACGGGCGTGCCGTCGAAGGTTGAAACCCACCAGTCTCGGGCCCGCTGCCAAGGCTCCGTCCACGCAAGGCGTTGACTGCCTTCTTCGGTAGCGGTCAGCGCACGGAGTTCTTTTAGATCGGCAACGACGTTGGCAGGATCAGCGGGCATCCACAAGTACACCACGCCACGCGAAGTTCTGTGAAGCACAACGCTGGTAAGCGGTTCTCCTACAGTGGAGAACGGCATGCTTCCAACCACGCACCACACCGAGAAGAACACGTCAGATCAGGGAAGCACCGATACCCATGCAAGCCCCAACCACTTCACCATCACTACGTGGAACATCCGTGGTTTTCGTCGACCAAACGTGAACGAACTTGCTGCGCTGCTTCAATCGAGAGCACCAGCGGTGGTGGTGCTGCAAGAGGTTCAGCGGCGCCAAGCTCGACGATTTAGCCAGTTGCTTTCCATGCACCATCACTGGTCACTAAAGCATTCGCCAATTGGTCGGCTACTTCGCAACTTCTCGGAAGGACTCGGCGTTTTCAGCACGGATTCGTTGTTTGATTGCGAAACCGTGAATCTCACGCCCACCGTGAAAGTAACCGATCATCGACGCAGACTCGCTCAGTTCGCTTACCTTTCCACGATCGACGCCGACATCGTCAATGTCCACCTCGCCTCCCATGGGGACCACCAGGCTCGGGCCGTCCAGCTTGAACTCATCCTGAATCGAATCGCAACCCGCGGCGCCCGACGATGCATCGTTGCTGGTGATTTCAATGCCGCCGAAGAGCCAGACCTGTACGGGCTTCTCACCACGCTAGGATTCCTCGACGCTTGGGATGACCCATCAACACCGGTTCTCAGAACGGATCGACCCGGCTTTACCAACCCGGCCGGCAGGGCATCGAAGCGTCTCGACCGGGTGTTCGTCCGCGGGTTTCAGGTTGAACGTATCGATGTTCCCCAAGACGGCCCGCTTTGGGTGAAACGTTCCGATCATTTGCCGGTAACCGCAACGCTTTTCCCGTCCTAACGCCAAACGCAAGACAAAGCGGGTGACGCAAGAGTGACGCAAAAATGACATCTTGCGCGCACAGAGTGTCCAAATATGATTTCGCACTTTCCAGGCGCACCACGCAGACCCGCCGGGCACTTTTCTGCAAACCAGCCGGGCCAAGCCTTTTTCGTTGGCGTCGAGGCTGTATGTGGAACACGGTTGTAAGTGCTTCGTAAAATTCTTTTGGGTCGTCGGTGGCGCCGGATAGGGAAGGTTGTTGCCGTCTCACTCGGCGTATCGCTTGCGGTTGGATCGCTCCAGGCCTTTGCCACGGGAGGAGCCGTGTCAACGTTTGCAGGGGTATCGCCTGGATTCGCCAATGGATCAGTCACCACCGTCGCGAGATTTTCGGTCGCCGCGGGCGTTGCGGTGAACGGCAACACCGTGTACGTCGCCGATGCTGGTAACAATCAGATTCGCGTCGTTTCTGGTGGCGTTGTCTCCACACTGGCAGGCACCCTAACCTCGGGTTTCGCCAATGGAACTGGTACGGCGGCGAGGTTCAATTATCCGTTCTCCATCGCCGTCGATCCCACAACGACCGATTTGATTGTCGCCGATCTGCACAACGGATCCGTGCGGCGGGTGACCACGGCGGGTGTAACAACCACGGTTGCGACCGGGCTGCTCAACCCCCACAGCGTCGCCGTTGATGCAACAGGACGGATCATCGTCGCCGACACGGGAAACAACCGCATTGTTCAAATTCCGGTGGGTGGATCGGCTTCCGTGTTCGCCGGATCGGGCGTAGCTGGACTTGTGAACGGACAGCGCACCACGGCGCAGTTTTACAGCCCTCGTGGGGTCGCTGTCGATGCGGCTGGGACCGTGTTTGTTTCCGACTCGGCCAATCACGCGATCCGGATGATTTCGACCGCAGGGTTTGTGACCACGATTGCGGGTGGCGTCCAGGGATCCCTTGATGGGCAAGGCACAGCGGCACAGTTCTCTACGCCTTTTGGTCTTTCGGTCACTCGCAATGGTGATCTGATCGTGGCCGACACCAACAACAACAAAATCCGCTTAGTTCTAGCCACCGGCCAAGTACTTACACTGGCGGGGACGACTTCGGGTCTTGTCGACGGAACAACGGAGACCGCACAATTCAACCTTCCAACCGCAATCGCGTTCGATACAAACGGTGGAATTTACGTCGCCGATCACTCAAACGCACGGATCCGCAAGATCCTAGACACCCAATGCGCTGGTGAAAGTGGTTTCTGTTCGGTATCGGGCACCAACATCGTCCGCTACGGCGCTGCGGATCGGTACCTCTATCGCAAAATAACCGGCTCGTTTACTTGCTCGAACACCTACTTCGGCATTGATCCCAATTTCGGCGTCCCCAAGAGCTGTTACACCTCCACTGCTTTGGTCCCGCCCACCACCACCACCACCACTTCGACGACCACCCCCACCACCACTACGACCACCTCAACTTCGACTTCGACAACGGTGCCGACGACTACGTCAACTACCACGACGGTTCCACCAACCACAACGACAGTGGCACCCACCACGACCACGTCAACAACGACAACAACAACGTCAACGCTGCCGACGACTACCACCACGTCAACGACAACAACGGTTCCACCAACCAGCACAACCACATCCACCACGTCAACAACAACGACAGCTGCACCGACAACGACGTCAACAACAACGCTGCCAACAACAACCACCACGACAGTTCCGCCGACCACCACGACTACATCGACCACGTCAGTTCCACCAACCACCCCAACCACATCGAGCACGTCAACCACTACGACAGCGGCACCGACAACGACGTCAACAACAGTTCCACCAACAACAACAACGACCACGACAGTTCCACCAACCACCACAACCACATCGACCACATCGAGCATAACGACAGCGGCACCGACAACGACGTCAACGACGTCAACGACAACACTGCCAATAACCACATCGACCACGTCAACGACAACGACCCTTCCACCAACCACCACAACTACGTCGACCACGTCGGCTACGTCGGCTACGTCGACCACGTCAACCACAACGAAAGTGGCGACGACCACGACCGCAACAACGACGGCGGCACCGGCTACCACGACAGTTCCACCAACCACCACAACGTCGACGACCTCAACCACAACTACGTCGACCCCATCGAGGGGTACAACGACCACGACCGGTACCACGACCTCCACGACCGGCGTGCCAACGACCACGAAGCCAACCGTGTTGACGTCCGCATCGACAACGTCGACATCGGTTACCCCAACCACCATGACGCCCACTCTGGTCTTCGGCCCACCCGCCCCGGCGGAGACCTCAGAGCCTGCATCAACTACATCAACGACTCAAAAGGATTTGGACGCCGATACCTCCGTCCCGGTAGCGACGAGTTCGACAACCAACACCACGGCGACGTCGACGACTCTTGCGGGTAGGCGTGAACCCGTTGTGACGTCAACGACAGGAACAATCGCCCGGATAGGCACCACAACAACTACGACTGGGTCGAGCCGCACCACCGCACGTGAGACTGCTAAAACAACCTCAAGTACGACCTCAACCAGCACCACCCCTGGTACCCCCAGTTCCAGTGCGACGACAAGTGCAGCCCCAAAGCCGACCACAGCTCCTGTACCCACTCCGCCCTCCGATACTGCGCCAACGTCGAGTGCGAGCGGTTCATCAGACACCAGTTCGGTTCCCACGGCGGTCCCAACCCCTTCAACTGCCGAGCTCACGAACGCAACCGATACGAGCGCTCAGAACAACGTTGCTACAACCGAGTCAAACGCTTCGAACGAACCCCAGCCTTTGAATCCCTTGAATCCCTCGAACCCTAGCGACGCCGCTAGCGATGACACTGCCGACACGGGTGACACGGGTGACACTGCCGACACGGGTGCCACGGAGAACAAGGCCGATTCGCTGAACGTCAAACTGAACGCGAACCTCGGTGACATCGCCGCGGATCGCGACGGCGACATCGCAGCATCGGGTCTGTTGCCGGGCAGCGACATCATCGTGGAAGTTCACTCGACGCCCATCGAAGTCGGGCGTTTCGTTGTGGACAGCAATGGCAATGCAACAGGTTCGTTCCGTCTCCCGGAGAACCTTGAGGATGGTGATCATCGCATCGTTACCCATGGTTTGCTGCCCAATGGCAAGGCCGTAGGACGTGACTATGCCTTTGCCATTTCTGGTCGCAGAATCGCTCGTGTCGCAGCCACCGCTGGGGCGTCGTATCCGATTGACACACCCGGGGCGGTTGATCAGCTGGCTCTGTATTCGCCAACAAAAGACGTCAAGAACGTTCTGCAAACCCAAGGCCAGCTGTTTGCAGTGATCGCGGCGGCGGGTGCAGCAGCCGTAGCAACACAAGGGGCGCGCGGTCGCAGTCGGAGCAGCACCGTGAAGGCTGCCACCCCTGAGGAGGGTGGTGGGTACACCGAGTTGTTCGCGGCCGAAGGGGTGTTTGAGTCACTCGACGGCGACGATCCAATGCTTTCCCGAGGTGATCGGTCCCGCACGTGGCGATGGAAGGGTGCCGCGCGTATTGATCGCTGGTCACGCGAGGTCCCAGATCCGGTTAACCGCTATTCCCCCCTCGCTGCCCGTGCCTTGAGTGATGGAATGTGGTTGCGAGCAGCTTTTGGTCCCCTAGCGCTGGTTCTCCCTGCGGTTGGCCTTGCACTTGGTATCGCAGCCGCTTTCAACACAGGCGGAACGTACCTGCCTCCCGCCGTTGGATTCGTCGCCGCGATTCTTGTCCTCGGGGTCGCCGATGCCGGAGCTGGCGCAATGGCAGGACTCGGTTACGTAACGACCACATTGGTTCTCGGTGGCATGCCAACGGCACCGAATGTTCGCTCTACTGCTGGGCTGGTGACGCTGTGGTTCGCCCCGGTACTCGGTGCAGCGATGATCCGACCAATCAGGCGTGCTCTTGACGGCTCGCGTGAATCAAAGGTGGAACGACTCGGAGATTGCGTGATTGGGCCAATGTTTGGTGCGTGGACTGCGCAGAGCGCCGTTTGGGCACTCAGTGGTTTGGCCGGGCGCGAGCTGCCGATCGGCGGCCACGTTGGTCGTCTAACGCTTCTCGCTGGCGCTAGTCTTCTCGCTCGCTATCTGCTCGAAACCCTTGTGCTCCACTGGTATCCGAAGCGATCGCTCATGACGCATTGCGGAGAACCCGACGAGACCTCGCGGCTGCAACAAGTTGGGTCTGTAGCGGTACGTGCACTTACCTTTGTCTTCGTGGCGGCCGCCTTCTACCCAGTGACATGGCAACTGCTGTTCGGAGCGGCAACGTTGGCATTTAGCATCCTGGCTTATTTCGAGTGGATTGGTGACCATGCACCAAACATTTCGTTTCTGCACCGATTCGTTCCGGGCGAACTCACGATGATGGCCGTACTCCTCGTAGCGTGTGACTTCATTGCTCGTGCCCTTCCGAGCTGGGAGCCCGATCCGGATCACGGGATGCTCATGGGAATTGTGTACTTCGGTATCCCAACGATTGTTTTGGCCGTGCTGGCGCTGGTGGGACGTGAAGGCAAACGGCCCGAATGGAAGCAATGGCACTATGTGCTCGGCATCCCAATGGTTGCGGCCCTGGGGAAAGTGATGTTCTTCGCGTAATCGGCGCTGAGCATCGTCGATAATGAGGCCACAGACGACAGCCGGATTCGCTGCGCACCACGAACTTCAACATAGGTGTGTGCGCTTAGGTTATTGGTGTTCGCATTTTAATTACAGAGGTCCCAACTCGGAGGAGTCCTTTGGTTTCAGCGATTGTGGCTGCTTCGTCAAGCCAGCTGTGAGCCGCTGTATCGAGCATGCCCACCCTGGCCAGTCGGGCGCGTGCGAGTCCAATGAGTGCGGATGCTTCGTGAAAGGCCCAACCAAAATTTCGGTGAACTTCGAGGGCTTGGAGCAAATAGCGTTCCGCATCGTCATGTCTTCCCACCAACGACGCCAGCGCTCCAACCTGCCCGCTAAGACAGCCAAGGCTTGTTGCACCGTTAAAGCAGATCTCTGCAGCAAACGGTTCCAAGAGTTCGAGCAACCTGGCGCTAACCGTCACATCGGATAGGCCGACAGCGATAATCGCGTAGAGCGCCATAGTGCTCGTCCATAAGAAATCAAAGGGAACGTGCGCGAAATCAAGTTTGTCACCTCTGTCCAGAATGGCGTGAGCATCTTCGGTTCGTCCAACCTCCAGGCACGATATGGCCAAGAAGAGTTGAAGGGCAAGGTTGTCGGGGTTAGAAACTGCTGCCTGCTCAACGTAAGGCAGGATCTCGCCGATACGTCCTTGACTTGCCCGGATGCTTCCAATCTGCGTCGCGAAAATGAGAAGCGCATCAGACTCGCCTGACTCCTCGCCGATTGAATACGCGAGTTCGGCAAGCGATTCAGCGGCTACCAGATTGCCTGCCATTGTTGCCTCGTACACTTCTTTCAACGCTAAAGGCCAGCGAACTATGGGGTCAGTCGCTTTTGTCGCAGCCTCTGCGGCTAACCGCCAAGCATCGCGAGCGCCTGCGTGATCACCGTTTTGTACCGCTGCTTGAAAGTACCCTGTGTACACACGAAAGGTCAGCAAAGGTTCGCCAAGTAGGTGCACCGATTCAACGGCGAGCCTTGCTATTTCACTGCTTCGTACTGCCCCGCCTGGTTCCCATAGAGCGTTGAGCACTTCAGGGGCGATCCGCACCAGTAACGATGTATCGGGACTCTCCATGGCAATTTTGAGGCTCTCTTCAGCAGAGGCGCGTCGACGAACTGCGTTTGAAGTGTGAAGGAGTTCTTGACTCAGGAGCGCAAGAAGCCGTGCCCGAATGCTCTGCCAATTACTTTGTATGCTTACCATGTCGTCAGCGAGAAGCGATCCAACCACCGACAAAGGCTCGAATTCTTCCGACTCAACGAGACCATGAATCACCGGCAAACCGTCAGCTCTGTGCAACTGGTCCAGCGTTATAAGAGCGGCGTCGATCACATCAAGGCGCTCAATATCTGCCTCGGTAGCTTGCTGGAATCCTCGGGTGTTGGCCAAGGCCGACTGGATCAAAATATTGACGGATCCGATTTGTTGCGCCAACCCCGCAGCCCTAAGCAGGGTAGCCCTTGCCTCTCTCTTGCTGGCGAGTCGCTGCGCTTTCCCGAGTTGCAGAGTGAGTTCTGCAATTGCCCATAGGTGCGCCGATCCAGCTTGCTTGTTGGATGAAGCACCGTCAGAAGACTCACCAAGAGGGCCCGGTGGCATTTGATGAGCAAGTGATTGGAAACGCTGTTGCGCCAACGAGGTCTCTTGGAACAGGGGTGCTCCAGATTGCAGGGCAAGGGCATGACCCAACGCTTTGTCGTACCATTCCGCAGCCTCGTTGGGAGCGAGATTGGACAGGGCTTGGTTCCCTGCAGCTCGACACCAATGCATCGCTGGCGTGAAATCACCCGCCAAACCGAAGTGGCGGGCTAAGGCAATGACCAACTCTGGCTGCGCGACTGGATCAAGCAGGGCAAGGGTGTTGGCGGTCCGAGCATGGAGGCGCTGGCGTTTGAATGGGGTCAACTCTTCATACAAGGAGTGCGCTACTACTGCATGAGTAAACCGCAGTCCGGCTAGGTCCTGAGCAAACTGAACGCGAGGTTGCTGAAGGATGCCTGAGCGAATTCCCGCTTCGATCCCTTCGTTGAACTCTTGTTCGGAAAGATCTACTAGCGAGCGCAGAACGTCAACCCGAAATTCCCGCCCCAAAATGGCCGCGGAGCTCAGGAGTTCGGCCGTTGTTTTTCCCAGTCCGCTCACGCGGCTCCAAACGACATCACGAATGCTGTGCGGTAGTTCCAAATCTTCAACGGGATACTTGAGTTGTAAGCCGAGATGTCCGATTTTCGTGGCTTCGGATTCAACAAGCTGGCGCACCAGATGCAATGTGTACAGAGGGTTTCCTGCAGTCTCTTCGAAGAGCTGCTTGACGAACGACGGTGCTAGTTCATCGGTCTGGCGAGCAGAGACCGTGGTTGTTAGTGCCTTTGGTTTCCACTCCTTCAGCGGCCCGTTAGACGGCTGTGGTTGGGTAGATCCGGTGTGAAAGTGAACGATCTTGGTTACGAGAGTAACGAAATCGAGTTCTTCAATTCCGCCTAGCGCAAGACGCGTGCATTGCCCGCGTTCCAGCTCAGCCAGCGCTGCGCGAAGACTGCCTGTTCGATCACTTTCGTTATCCCGATAAGTAACCAACAAGAAGATGTTGGTGTCGGCAAGCGCACGATTGAGGTGGCGAAGCAGCAGCAGCGTGGTTGGCTCGGCCCATTGCACATCGTCGAGTACCAGCACCACCCGTTGCTGTTTGGCAAAGCGTCGCAACAAATCTGCCATAGCTTCGAACAGCAAATATCGAGCAGTGAGATCGTTACTGGGAGCTTGCGAGTTTGCTGGATATTCTTCCGCCAAGTCGCTGACGTCTGCGCGCCGTGCCAGGTTTGGCGCTAGTCGTGCGACGTGGGGACCAGCAGCGCAAAGATGTTCTTCCAGCAGAGCTGCTGGTGCGTGATCCACGAGAAACGTTGCGATCTCTCGGAAAGGCTTCAACACGACGGATTCGCCTTCATCACACCGCCCCGCCACAATGATCGCGTTCGTCTGAGCACGTAGCGACTGTGCGAACGTAGCAACCAGCGTGGTTTTTCCAATTCCAGACTCGCCACCAATGACGACGCTACGCAAACTGTCCGTCGATGTGCCCTTCTCGAATTCGTGATGAAGCTTGCTGATTTCGTTGCTTCGTCCAACGAGCGAAGTTTCGGTGGGCTTTGAAAGAAGCGGTGGCAACGGTGCAATGGTCGGCCCGTAACGCGCCGCTTGAGGCGAACCAGATCGAACTACCGCTTCGAAATTTGTTCCAAACCCGGGCCCAGAGGTTTGCTCTTGTCCGTTCCATCCGGTTGCGATACGCCTCTCAATGTCACGAACAGCAGGCGAAGGTTCGGTCCCCGCTTCTGCGGCCAAGTACTCACGATAGGCTTGATATGCACGCAGAGCATCGGTTTGGCGTCCACTTGCGGCCAGCGCTCGCAACAGCACGCCGCGACTTCGGTCTCGCAGAGGCTCTCGGCTTACCTGGCCTTCCATCGCAGCAACTGCTTCACTGGCGCGGTCGAGCAGGATCAATTGATGGGCTTGCTCATCAATTGCGGCCGACCGGAGTTCAGTGAGACGGGTGATGGTTGGCTGAGCCCATGATTCGCCATGAAACTCTGCCAGCACTTCACCGTGCCAAAGCGCAACCGAACCATCAAGTTCTTGCAACCGTTCGGTGCTCGCCAGACTCCCAACGGTTTGACCCGCCGTATCCCAACCGTGACGAAAAAGTCGATCAAATTGCTGGGTGTCGACGAGCGCTTCCAACGAGTAACCCAAAGCATCAGTTTGAAGCGCTTCGCCAAGGACTTTGCGAAGCCGAGACACGGCCTTACGTAGCGCTCCGGGGCTCACTCCACAGATTTCGCACAACGATTCGACCCGTACGGTGTTTGGTGCGTAAATACCAAGGACCGCCACAATTCGGCGCTGAGTTTGGCTTGGGAGAACTACGACTTCGCCACTGGCGAGCACGACCTCGATGGGCCCCAAAAGCCGGACAGAGTGTATGGACAAGCTTTCTCCAGGTTCGCGTTCGGGTTGAGTTTTTCGAACCGAACCGTGCACTCGTTTCGCTGATAACGATAGTTTACCGGCGGACCACCGGAACTTTAATCCAAGGGCTAGTGAATGCGTTTCCCAAGCGATGCCACACCGACCTAGGCGTGACTCGCCCCTAGGGTGCCCTCCCCGCAAACTGTCCGCCAATCAACTCAAGATACGTACACTCAAGTTCCTCGGGACCTGCAAACCTTCGCCCGCCTTACGAAACCTTTACCGCATTACTTTCACCAGCTTTTCTTTCACCAGCATTTCGCGGATGGGGAGCAAGCATCTCGGAGCCCTTTGGTCAACAATCCAAACAAAAACGTGCCACCAGCTGAGCCGGTGACACGTCTGCGGTGCGCTCCCTGGGAATCGAACCCAGAACCTGCGGATTAAGAGTCCGTTGCTCTGCCAGTTGAGCTAGAAGCGCATATACCTAGTGAATCTCGAAAAAACTTGGTGAAAATTTGGTGCGTTGTACTGATGGGTGCCGATTGAAGCGAACAAACTGTAGTCGAGCCCGAGCCTCCGATTGAACGGAAACTCGGGCCCCAGAACTGGGGTAACCGACGGGACTTGAACCCGCGACATCCAGGATCACAACCTGGCGCTCTGCCAACTGAGCTACGGCTACCACGACGAGAAACACGTTAGCAAGGCAAAGCTCTAGCGGTTTGCCTTTTTCCCAGGCTTTGGGCACAACGACGAAACAAACGCCGCCCAATAGCTTCAAATACGCACCGAGGCGATTGGTTCGAGGATCCGGCGGCAAGGTTTTCATCGGTGGCATCAACAATCAACCAACTGGACGTGCCCGAGATCTCCTAACTGCGGCGCGATCCGCATTCCAGCAATACCACGGCCGACTTGAAGCTCGCGGCTCAAAATTTCTCCACATTGCCGAAACGCAACTTCTAGGATTCGCCATCTGTGATTGCCACTGGCAACAAGAACGGCTATCCCATGAATCAAACCCACAATTCTTCCGAACCCACCGCCCGGGGCCTGGTGATCTCCCGCAACCTGGTGATCCCCGCCGCTGAGCTCACGTGGAGATTCAGCGCCTCTGGAGGGCCTGGCGGGCAGCACGCAAACACGTCGAACACGAAAGCCGAACTGTACTGGTCAATCAGTGAGTCAGCGGTGCTTGTGGAGGGGGTTCGTGCACGGCTTATTGAAAAACTTGGGGACGTTCTGAGCGTTGTGGCATCTGATGAACGGTCACAATTGCGAAACAGAACTTTGGCGGAGCGGCGGTTTCGAGAAAAGATCATCGAGGCGCTCGTGGTAGAGACCATTCGAAAACCCACGAAACGCAGCAAAGGCTCACAACTTCGCCGTTTGGATGAAAAATCGGCACGTTCCACCATCAAGGCCAACCGTCGTCGCCCCTCAGATGATTGAGTGTCTGAAGAGCTGACGGAAGACGCCTCGACGCGCGGTGATGACACTGTTCTGTAGCCGGACCAAGCGAGCAAGCAAGCACGACAATCAGCCCCGCTTCTCGTTAATGGTTACCGACCAGTTGTGCTCCAGTGCCATGGTTCGCTCGGCAAATTCTTGAACCCGTACTTCCAAGCATTGGCCTTCAACCACCGATAGCCCGGCGAACTGCGGTTGAAAATATTTCCACCGTAAGAAAAATCCACGGCGAGGCCTCGCTCATGCTGCGAGTTACCCGGTCGAGCAGTAGGTGGGCGACATTGGCTCGAACGCTTGTGATAGATGTTGAACGTTCCACCGCCGCAATGTGCTGCGCGTAATCGTATTTGGTTTGCTGGGGATCGATACCCACCACCAGTGATGTAGAGCCCATCGGCCTTTGCTGCGGCCAGCATCCGCACCAACTGAGGGCGAAGCGAGGGTGCAACTCTGATTCCATGGGTGTCCGAACCACCACTCACGCCGCTAACTTCCGAGACGGATCTACCGGGGTCTGGACCATTGACGTTGAAACTGCCGCTTCCCTTTCGGCCCGCCCCTGCACTCAAAAGCTGCCTGGTGAGCTGTTCATTCTGTTTGGCCAATTGATCGGAATAATTTTTGTCAAGCTCCGCTAACGACGCTTGCTCTTCAAGATCGCGTTCAAGTTTTGCTTCAAGCACCTCAGCGAGTTTTTGCTGGTCTTCACTGGCCTGTCTAAAATCCACCAATCGAGCACTAATTGCTTCCCGCACATCATTTGCGCGCTTACGAGCCTTCGCAGCTTTTGCCCGTTCGATTGCAACGTCCTCGCTCGTTGCCGCTAGTTCATCGACCAAGTCAGCGGTTGTTCGCCGAGCAATTTCGCTGTACATCGATCGGCGTGAAGCTTGGGAACTTGATTCTGATTGCAAGACGGCATCTACCGAGGCGCCACTGGGCTCGGCGTATTGCTTCAGGGCCTCATCGAGTTGGCTCAAACGCAAACCATCGAGCCGTTTTTCCAGCGTGCGCAATCGTGACTCTGCCGCAGCCAACTCTTTGCGAGCGGTGGTGGAGTTTCGTTTCGCCTTATCGAGGGAGATCGCGGTGATGCGTACATTGCTATTCAGCGCAGCCAACGCCTGAGCAGCTTGAGCTCGATTGGCTTTGGTTACCTGGAGCTGAGCGGCCTTTTTGGCGGCCTTCGCTCGAACGGCATCGCGCTGCAATCGAGTTTGACGCACCACGCCAAGCGTCACCTTCGGCTTCGCCTTTGCGGCGACTTTTGCGGTTTTCGTTTTCCCCGATTTCGCGGCAGTTGTCGTCGCCGTTTTGGCTTTCGTTTTGGCTTTCGTGGCGGCCTGGGCCGGTTGACTCAACACCACCGCGCCGGAACACACCAGGGTGACAAGAACGGCGAAGCTCACAACCGAACGCACCACGATCGATGGTCGAGAAGACCCTCGCAAGCTGTGCTGAACGGCCCGTAGAGGAGTCTCGGGAACATTGGTTGTAACAACGTGCTTCACAGAGCCTCCTTCCGCAGTTGCAGGGCCGGGGGAACGGCCGTGGTTAGTGCATATTGGGCGTAGGCCAAAGTAGTGCAGCACAATGGCTCAAGTGGGCATCTTCTGCATGGTTTCACAGGCTGAGGGGTATCAAAGGTCACGTGTTCTTACGCCACTACGGTGAATACTCCCCTCCTTTCTCGAAATGTCGCTCATGACCGTGCCAAAGACTTTGTCAAAATCCGCTTCAACGTTGGCAGTGCCTATTGCAATGCTCATTGCAATGCTCGTTGTCCTGGTCTTTGTGGGTGCGGTATCCCCAACCATCACGCCACCCGCCTTCGCTTCGGTGAATTCAGGGGTCGTGGGGCTGAGCGTGGTTCCGCCAACTACGCCACCCACGCCAATCACCCCAACGGTGGCAAAAGCGGTTTCGGATTCGTCGACTCCCGCCCCAAGCGCCGTGAACCCCAATCGGATCGAGTGCGCATCGCCTGCGGTCGTTCTCTCCCAGCCCATGTCTTGGCGTATGGCCAATCTTGTGGTTGTGGGGATCAAAAACACTGATTTACCTCGGGCTATGAACCTGGTGAAATCGTTGGGTATCGGCGGGATTTTGGTGCGGGGGACCCCAAGGAAGTCCGACGGTCCAGCGCTTCGCAGGCTCCGCGATTCGCGAACTGAAATGCCTACCTTTGTTGCCGTTGATGAGGAAGGTGGCCGGGTTCAGCATCTCAAGACGGCCATTGGACCGTTGCCGAGCGCTTTGGTTATGGCCAAAACCAAGACTCCGGAACAGGTTCGCGCAATGGCTCGAAAACATGGAACGGCCATGCGGGCCATGGGATTCAACGTCGATTTTGGTCCGGTGCTGGATTTGTACAACGGAAAAGGCAATGGCATTGGCGACCGAGCGTTTTCTGATTCGCCTGATGTGGTCGCTGCCTATGGTCAAGCGTTTGCTCAGGGCCTCATTGACGGTGGAATCTACCCGGTGCTCAAGCATTGGCCTGGAGGTGGTTCCGCCGACGGTGATCCCCACAACAAAGGCACCACAACCAAAAAGTTCGACGATTTGAAAACTGCCGATCTGCTCCCTTTCACCAAAGTGGGTTCTTCAATTCCCGTCGGCATTATGGTTGGCCACCAGCAGGTTCCCGGGTTGAGTGACCTACCAGCTTCAGTTTCTGAGAAGGCCGTTACCCAGGTGTTGCGGGCCGAGAACCGCTTTAATGGCCTGGTTATTACCGATTCGCTGAGCATGTGGTCGATTCAGTTTCACTGGCCTGCACCAAAGGCAGCCGAGTTGGCGCTCCGAGCAGGCAATGACGTGTTGCTCTTCGATGACGAGCCGGGTGTGGCGAAAATAGTTGCTGCGCTGACCGACGCTGGGAACGCCGATAAGGCTTTAGCCGCACGTGCCGTGGATGCCAATCTGCGGGTCATGGTGGCCAAGGGCATTCCACTCTGCCCCGGAACGGTTATCCCTCTACCCAAAGCCCCTCCCGCTACCACAACATCCACCCTGCTTCCCTAAATCGCCGTCTTGGCGGCGTTTAGATGCGGAACGTGAGTGGGAAAGTAAAGACGAGAAGCGCCCAAGGCAGGACTCGAACCTGCAACCTACGGATTAGAAGGCCGTTGCTCTATCCATTGAGCTACTTGGGCTGGGGCACTACGAACGAAACGAGCTTGCAACCCGGAGAACCCCGGGAACAAACCGCTTGACCTGCCCAGTCTACGGTTGCCCGAGCCACCCCAGCGTCTATTTCAGGAACCGCAAAACAGACACGAGTCCGGCCAGCTCCGTTCCTCCGAAAGCCAACGGCAACCCTCCCCCAGCCCACCAGAGTTAGAGCGGCAACAACCGATGCTCATAAAACCCGGAGCCTCCTACGATGGACGCATGACGTCTCCAACCAATAGTTCCGTTCCGGCTGCTCAGCGAAGCGTTGTGGTCACCGGAAGCCGCGGTCTGATTGGCACGGCCTTGGTGGCGGCTCTCACGGCGGCAGGGCATCCGGTCACCCGCCTCGTTCGCTCGGCACCAAAGACGGGCGAAGCTCTGTGGGATCCGGCCAAAGGAACCATTGATGCCGCAGCGATTGAGGGCGCTTGGGCGGTTGTGCACCTGGCCGGCGAAGGGATCGCGGAAAAGAAGTGGACCGAGGCGCAGAAGGCCGAAATCCTCGGTAGCCGCACCACCAGCACCACGCTGCTTGCCAAAACGATGGCGGCCTGCGCCAGCAAACCGGCCGTGTTTGCGTCGGGATCAGCCATTGGTATCTACGGTGATCGTGGCGATGAAATTCTCAGCGATGACGCCAGCATCGGAACGGGCTTTTTGGCCGACGTTGTTCGTCAATGGGAAGCGTGCGCCAAGCCGGCTATTGATGCGGGGATTCGAACCGCGTTTCTTCGCACCGGTATTGTGCAATCAGTGCATGGCGGTGCGCTCAAACAGCAGCTGCTCCCCTTCAAACTGGCCTTAGGTGGTCGCCTCGGCTCCGGCAAGCAGTACTTACCGTGGATTTCCATCACCGATGAAGTGCGAGCGATTATCCATGTCCTCAATTCGAATTTGTCTGGCGGTGTCAACCTGGTTGGCCCGGCCCCGGTCACCAATTCGGTGTACACCAAGGCGCTGGGTTCCGCGCTGCACCGCCCCACCTTGATCCCCATTCCGTTGTTCCCCCTCAAGATTGTCTACGGCGCCGAGTTGGTGCGAGAGATGTTGCTATCAAGCGCTCGGGTACTTCCCAACAAGTTGCTTGCCGATGGTTTTACCTTTACCCACGCAACACTTGAGGCCTGTTTGGCTGATGTCTTGGCCACCAAACAGTAACTTTTGTGTTCATGGCGAACTCTTTACAAACATCGACCTCAAACCCATCTGTTGATGCCGACGTCATTATCGTTGGCGCCGGGCTCGCAGGTTTAGCAGCAGCAATTCTCTGCTCCGAAGCTGGCTTGTCGGTGATAGTCGTTGAGGCTGCCGACGGCGTTGGAGGGCGAGTTCGTTCTGATTACGTCGATGGGTTCATTCTCGATCGAGGGTTCCAGGTTTTGCTCACGGCCTACCCTGAAGCAAAAGCCATGCTTGATTACGAGGCGTTGGCGTTAAAGAAATTCACGCCAGGTTCGCTGGTTTTTTCCGATGGTGAAACTTCTCGTATCGCCGATCCGTTTCGTGCTCCAAAGACGTTGTTGGAAACGCTTCGTTCTCCGGTTGGCAGTCCAATCGACAAGGCTCGCGTTGGCCTGTTACGCACTCTGAACAAGCGTGCCTCGATTGCATCGCTTTGGCAAAAACCAGAAATCTCAACCTTGGCAAGGCTTCGGGCGTTGAAGTTTTCATCCAGGATGACCGAACGGTTTTTTCGGCCGTTTCTTGCTGGAGTACAACTTGATCCGAGCCTGTCAACATCGAGTCGGGTGTTTGACTTTGTGTTCAAAATGCTGGCGGAAGGAGATAACGCGCTTCCCGCTAACGGTATTGGCATGATCAGCCAACAACTAGCGGGGCGAGTTCCGGCGGGTTCGATCCGGCTCAACACTCGGGTAGCAGCTGTAGCTCCTGGTTCAGTCACGCTGCTGGATCAAGCGGTGTTGCGAGCCAAAGCCATTGTGGTGG
Source organism: Acidimicrobiia bacterium (assembly GCA_043718695.1). Lineage (GTDB taxonomy): Bacteria > Actinomycetota > Acidimicrobiia > Acidimicrobiales > JANYDT01 > JANMZO01. The sequence goes on from JAYSVF010000305.1 coordinate 24,089, forward strand.
CCACCGAGGGCCCACAGGCCGCCAAACTGTTGGGAGAACGAGTGATTGCTCCTGGTTCGCAACCCGTGAGTTGCCTGTACTTCTCTGCACCGGCCGCACCAATTGGCGGGGCCACAATCATGCTCAACGGTGATGGCGTTGCGGGCGGTCCCGTAAACAATGTGTGCGTACCTTCTATGGTTTCTCCCTCCTATGCACCAGTGGGCCGCCATCTTGTTTCAGTGTCGGTCATTGCTTCACACACAGGGGCCGACGACGTGGCATTGCAAACTGCGGTCATCACACAGTTGCACACCTGGTTTGGTCCACAAGTTGACGCTTGGGATCATCTGCGCACGTACCATATTGCCCATGCGCAGCCTTCGCAAAAGCCACCGGCACTAGCGAACCCGCAACGCCCGGTTGCGCTAGGTGATGGATTGTTTGTTTGTGGTGATCATCGCGACAACGCGTCAATCAACGGCGCTTTGGAGAGCGGTCGCCGCGCCGCGGAAGCCGTCATTTCTTCAAGCAAAAAGTAACGATCGGAACCGGTCTACTGGCGGTGCTCTTTTCCAAGCGAGCGACGCGTTTGATTGGTTGGTCGAGGTTGAGCAAGCCGGTTGTTTCGACGCCCGCAAAAATGGCTACGGCACCCCACAAGTGAAGTGCCGTTGCGTTACTCGTTGATGTTTGGACCGCGAAACGGCCTTGCGGTTAAGCGTTGGGTGCGATGAGTCCGCCGGGATTGCGAGCGACGATCTCATCGATCATGCCGTAATCGAGGGCTTGTTGGGCTGTGAACCAACGGTCACGATCGGAGTCAGCCGAGATTTGTTCGAAGGGCTGCCCGGTATGGTGAGCAATCAGTTCAGCCATTTCTTTTTTCGTGCGCAACATGTTCTCGGCATGAATGGCAATGTCGGAGGCTTGGCCTTGCATCTGACCGAGGGGCTGGTGCATCAGGATACGGCCGTGAGGAAGCGAGAATCGCTTTCCTTTTGTACCCGCACACAGCAAGAACTGTCCCATCGAAGCAGCCATGCCCATGCAAATCGTTGAGACATCAGGACGAACAAATTGCATTGTGTCGTAAATGGCCATACCGGCGTAGACCGATCCGCCTGGTGAGTTGATGTAAAGGTAAATGTCGCGTTCCGGATCTTCGGCGTCAAGAAGGAGCAGCTTGGCGGTGATGTTGATGGCGGAATCGTCGGTGACCTGGCCGTTGAGGAACACGATGCGTTCTTTGAGGAGACGATCAAACACGTCACCTCCGGGAGTCATGGCGGTTGAAGCGGTGATGACGGGCAAATCCATACTGTCCAGAATAGGTCCCTCAGACCACATAGTTGCGGAGCTTCACACAAACTTGCCTTCTCCAAAAAGTGGTCCCCGCAAAATACGTCAACACTGGGCCCTTGGGGCGGTTAACGTTGGAGCTGTCATACCCTGCGGGCGTGGCGGAATTGGCAGACGCGCCAGCCTTAGGAGCTGGTATCGAAAGATGTGCAGGTTCAATTCCTGTCGCCCGCACTGACTGACAACCCAAACGCAAATTGCTTCAAGTGTTCCCATGACGCAAGCGGACAGATGTTGCTCTACCCCAACTGCGCTGGTCGGGTCGAGAGTTGCCCTAAACCTTCGGCCCCGCGTATCACCCGGAAAGGTTCCAGACTGCGAGGAACCTAAGCTTGTGGGCATGGGACTTTTATCGTGGATCTTGGTAGGGCTCGTGGGTGGTTCGCTCGCCCAGTCAGTAACTGGTCAAGAGAAAAAGGGGTGTGCCCGCACGCTGCTGATCGGCGTTGTCGGCGGCGTGATTGGGGGGTTTGTCTTCAAACGTTCGCTCACCGGTTTTAACCTTGCATCGTTGTTCACGGCGTTTCTTGGGGCATGCCTGTTGTGTTTCGCCCTGCAATTCAGCGCTCGACGGAAATAGCTTTCCTCGAGCGAATATCCCCAAGGAGAACCGCAGGCCCGCTACGTAACCGGGGGTGGCTCGGCCGTGGCGGTTAGGTAGCCGGTGATTGCCGATTCGATTTCTCGGATTACCCCGCGGCGTTGAGAAAGAGGCACACGGTCGGCAAGGCCCAGGAGCGACCGGGCGATTTCGGCGATGACCCGGGAGCGTAACAACCGGGTTGCGGGGGCAATATCGGGGCGGCGAACCGCGAAGATACCTTCAATCCCGGCCACAAACCCTTCCTGGAGCCTCTCACCAGCACTGGCCAATTGCGGTGAGGTGAGCCGGCCATTGAGGAGCGGCACGGCTCCGGGGTGCTCTCGATAAAACTCGTCGAGTGCGGTGATGATGTGGGAGACAAGGGCTTCGGGGCTTGTTGCGGGCTCGTCAACGAGGTGCTTGTTGTAGAGATCGCCAATGCGTTCCACGTACCGGTCAGCGAGTGCTTGCGCGAGCGCCTCTTTGTTGGGGAAAAACTCGTAGAGCGAACCAATAGAGGTTTCGGCTTGTTGCGCGATCGCGTTGGTGGTGGCAGCTTCGTAGCCAACCTCAGCGAACACTTGCTCAGCGGTGTCGAGGATACGTTCTAGGCGCTCCTGGGCGCGTGCTTGGCGAGGTTTGCGGCGAAGCGGGCTTGGCGTCATTTGTTGGATAGTCTGACAGTTTAAGAGCGACCCGCATGCCACAGAAGGGTCCCCGCTCGCAAGGTAACGAGGGGATCAACTGCTTTGCTATTTGATTGCGCTCAAACCAAGGGTTAGTTCGCTCTGGGATCCGACCGCCGTTGGTTTTAAACTCCAGCGAACCTCACCAGGCAGAGGTCTTAACGGTCCCTTGACCTTTTAGTTTCATCATGGGCTAATCATGGGCTTAACGGTCCCCTGACCTTCAAGCTTCATCGTCCCTGTCTTCGGCTTTGTCTGGGCCATTGATGTGGGCGAGCACGGTGTCATCATCGGTTTCCTCATGTGGATCAGACGAACCTGATCCTTCAACGATCGAGCCGTCCTGCGGCGAGGGGTCATTAATGCGTGCCAGCACAGTTTTGTCTTCAGGTGGGTTGTTGGTGGCAGGGTTGTCGTTCTTGTTCATAAGCAGCCCCCTACCCATGACCCTGCGCCGCCAAACCTCGGGGAGAGAAGAAACGAAGAAACATCGGCCCCTCTGACACTCACCGTCGGCACGAGAGCAATTCCTCCAAAACCTTGACTTTTGTCACGAAAAAGAGCAAAATCTGAGCAATTGCTCGGGTTCAGATGAAGTCGAGCCGTCACAACATTTGGGGGCACTCCATGTCATACAACGTCGACCAACTCTTAACCGCACGTGAGCGCCTTCGGGCCGATGCCAACGATGTTGAAGCGATTATGGCAATGACGAATCGCGATGCCAAGGCTGAACTGTCTGCGGTGCAATCGCACTTTGATTCGATTTTCACCTGGAATTACACCAAGGGAACGCGACCCGCGCTGAACAAGTTGTACGAGAAAGCGAAGGGCAGCCAGTGGGATGGCGAGAAGGATCTCGATTGGTCCATCACCGTTGATGAGGAGAAGGTTGCGGCCGATTTGGCGATTGCTGCTCCCGAAGCTGGATGGTTGCGTCAGCGAGCAGAAGAGGAAGGCCTTGTGAAGGGCTGGGGGGATAAGGAGTGGCTGCAGTTGGGCATGGAAGGCCAAAACTGGCGCTTGTCGCAATTCATGCACGGCGAGCAGGGTGCCCTGATCTGTACGGCCCGCATTACCGAAACGGTCCCCTGGTACGACGCCAAGTTGTTCGCCGCAACGCAAGTTGTTGATGAGGCCCGCCATGTTGAAGTCTTTGCGAAGTATCTCGAAACCAAGCTCAGTGGCTACTACCCAATTAACGCCCATCTTGAAGCGTTGTTGAACGACATCATTTCTGACAGCCGTTGGGACATGACGTACTTAGGTATGCAAATCATGGTCGAAGGTTTGGCGTTGGCAGCGTTTGGCTTTATGCACATGATCACCAACGAGCCGCTGCTCAAGCAGTTGCTTCGCTACGTCATGAGCGATGAAGCCCGACATGTAGCCTTCGGCGTAATTTCGCTCAAAGAGGCCTATGAGGATATGAGCGGTGCGGAGATTCGGGAGCGTCAGGAGTTTGCCTATGAAGCAGGGCTCCGCATGCGTGACCGATTCTTGATGCAAGAAGTTTGGGATCGCATGGGTGTCGATGTGAAGAAGATGGTGAAGCTGCAGCTTTCAATTCCTAATGAGTACAAGGATTTTCAAAAGCTACTGTTCTCCAAAATTGTGCCGAACTGTCGCAAGCTTGGCTTGCTTGATGCGGGCGATGGTTGGCTGCGTCAAAAATGGACCGAACTTGGCGTTATCGAGTTCGAGAATTGGGCCGATACCGGCGATGAGTATGCAGATTTTGATGCGGTTGCCGCAGACCGGGAAGCCGCGGTCGCTTAACTTAGGTGTGTGATTGACAAAGCACTAAGTGCAATTGGTTTCGATGCCGACGACACGCTGTGGCACAACGAGGACCATTTCGCAGCAACCGAGGAAGCATTCGCCGATTTGGTTGCTCCCTGGGCGAGTGCCGAGGAGGCTAGCGAATCGCTGTTAGCGACAGAAATTCACAACCTGGAACTGTTTGGGTATGGGGTCAAGAGTTTCACCCTTTCCATGATCGAAGCTGCCATGGAGTTAAGCCGTGGGGAGATTTCGTCGGCAGATTTGGTGATGCTGTTGGAGCGGGGCAAGGAGATGTTGGCCCGGCCCGCTTCAATCATTTCCGGGGTACACGATGTGTTGGAACAGTTGAGCGGTAGCCATCGTTTAGTGGTGATTACTAAGGGTGATTTGCATCATCAGGAACGCAAGGTTTTGCACTCCGGGGTCTCCCACCATTTTGATGCCATTGAAGTGGTTTCAGAAAAAGATCCACAAACATATGCGCGCATACTGCATCGTTACGGGATTGATCCCGAACGGTTTTTGATGGTGGGCAACTCACTGAAATCCGATATAGCCCCGCCGGTTTCGCTCGGCAGTTTCGGCGCCCATATTCCCTATGCCTTCACCTGGGCGCATGAGCAAATTCCCTCCGACAGACCCAGCGCAGAAGTCCCCGATCCCGAGCAAACCAACGAACCGCCCCGCTCGGCACCTCAACGATCCTTTACCCTGTCAACAATTCTCGAGGTTCCAACGCTCGTCGCTCAGATTGAAGGTCGATAGCCACGAGCCACAGGTAGGGCAACTGGCAAACTGCCGGGGCGTTGTGGAATGAGCCTCATGGCGGGATCGGCTCAGGGTGGGAAATGGGTGGGAAATATCGACGCACAACGCCCTGTTCGCCACCTACGCTTTCGAACCGTATGTGCCCCAATCACGCAGCAAGATCCCGACGCAGAATTGATCCTGCCAAGCAAATCCATCGAAGTGTGCGCTGATGGCGAGAAGTAGTGGTGGCGTTGGAGCAACATTGGTTGTGAAAGGCCTCACCTTGGGCCATGAGCCGGTGGTTCTTGCTGAGGGCGTTGAGTTTGTGCTTGCGCCGGGCACCAAGCTGGGGCTGGTTGGGCCCAATGGGGCTGGGAAGACCACGTTGCTCCGCACGTTGGCAGGGCTCGCCCCGGCAATTGGAGCAGTTACCGCGATGCCCCCGTCGGCCACGATTGGTTACCTTCCTCAAGAGGTGCAGTCCGAGGCTGCGCCTGATGAAACGGTCCGTGCATTTTTGTTGCGTCGAACCGGGGTTGGGCCTGCCGAGATGGCAATGGACGATTGGGCCGATCGTATGGGCCGGGGCGAAGAGGGCGCCGACGTGGCCTACAGCGATGCGTTGGAGCTTTGGATGGCGCTCGGCGGGGCGGATTTCGATGCCCGAATTGCCACGTGTAGTGGCGAGGTTGGCTTGGTCGTAGAGCCTACGCAGCCGATTGCGTCACTTTCCGGTGGGCAGGCAGCACGGGTAGGTCTGGTGAGTCTTCTGGCTGCTCGATTTGATGTGTTTTTGCTTGATGAGCCAACCAACAATTTGGATCTGGAAGGCCTGTCCATTCTTGAGCGGTTTGTGCGTGAGCTTCGAGCACCCACAGCGATTGTGAGTCACGATCGAACGTTTCTTGAAAACACGGTGACGGATGTGTTGGAGCTTGATCCGATCGAGAAACGCGCTGCGCTTTTTGGGGGCGGGTTTGGGGCGTATCTCACGGAACGCGAAGTTGCTCGCCGGCATGCTCGTGAGGCGTTTGAGGATTATGACTCGGCACGTTCTGATCTTGTTGACCGCGCTCGCACGGTGCGCAACTGGACCTATTCGGGTGCTGCGAAGGCGGCCAAAGGCAAAACCGACAACGATAAAATCGGGGCGAAGAAACGAGCGGAGTCAACGGAAAAAATGGCGAGTAAAGCCCGTCGTTTGGAGCGGCAGGCCGACCGTTTGGATGCCGTGGAAGAGCCGAGAAAAGTGTGGCAGTTGCACTACGAAATTGCTTCAGCCTCTCGCTCCGGTTCACTAGTATGCGCGCTTAGCGGTGCGGTGGTCCGACGGGGTTCGTTCACCCTTGGCCCGGTAACCATCGAGATATCGGCGGGTGACCGGGTGGCCATCACCGGGACCAACGGGTCAGGAAAATCGACGCTACTAGCGGCGTTGCTGGGCCGCCTGGCGTTATCGGAGGGTTCGCGTCACGGCGGAAGTGGGGTAGCGATTGGAGAGCTCGATCAGGCTAGGCACCGATTCGATAATGACCAAACGCTGCTCGATGCGGTTCGCGCTGAGCTTCCAGAGTTGACGTTGGCCGATATTCGTACGTTGCTCGCCAAGTTTGGTTTGGGGGCCGACGATGTTCACCGCAGCGCCTCAACCCTCTCCCCCGGCGAACGAACTCGCGCCGTGTTGGCACTGTTCCAGGCTCGTGGGGTGAATTGCTTGGTGCTCGATGAGCCAACCAACCATTTGGATTTGGTCGCTATCGAACAGCTCGAATCAGCTCTTTCAACCTACGAGGGCACGCTGCTGTTGGTTACTCACGATCGACGCATGCTCGATGCCGTTTCCGTCAATCGCCAGCTACGAGTGGAAAATGGCATCGTGACCGAGCTGTCCATTTGACCTGTCTTTTCATGGCGGGACTCCAAAAATCGAGTGCGCCAAATGACGCGTTCTAGGCCGTTTGCATCCACTCGATTTCGCCTCCGCCTTTCCACCTTGAGCCCTCCCATATAAAAATGGTTGACCCTAGGGCCAACCATTTTCGAAATCTTAAAGTGTTGTTGCGCAACGGAGTGTTGCGTAACGGGTGTTGCCTTAGGAGGCGACGCGTTGACGGCGAACTTCTGCTCGCCACACCCTTCGAAGCACTCGTCGTTCATCCTCGGTTGTTGCGCCCCAAACCCCATATTCCTGGTTTGTCGTGATGGCGAACTCGAGGCACGCTTCTTTGGAATCGCAGGTATTACAAAATGCTTTGGCAGCATCGATTTGCTCGATGGCCATGCCGGTTACTCCGACAGGGAAAAACAGTTCAGGATCCAGATCCCTACAGGTAGCGGTTTCCCGCCAATCGAGTTCATTCCAGTGATTGCGAATGGTAGTCAACATGAGATGTGATCCTCCAGGCTGTGGCTCAGTAGGGTTGATGCCACGCCAGCTAGTGCCAATACTCAACAAGGTTTGTTGAGCGCTCCCCACGAGGGCACCGATAGAGTGTCTTTCCAGCATTGCTGCTGGTCAGGTGACATCAGAAGAACAGAAAGATGAGGTTTTTAGACCCCAAAACTTTTCTTTTGATGAACCAAAACCGAAGTTTTCGTCTGTTGAACCATACTCCTCTGCTTCCTCAGATACTAGACCGAACGGTCAATTTTCTTGATCCACGTTGAAGATGGTCACATCTTTCGTATAGATAGCGCACGTCAGTTGTCGTTTCCTGTAAGCGCTTGCAGTTCGTGCATCAATCAACGGGCTTTGTTCCTATCCGCAGACGTCGTAAGTTCGGGACATGGTTCATGCAACACCACTGTGGAATCCTTCCCAGGAACAAATCAAATCGGCTTCGATCACGAAATGGGTGAATGATTTCGGCGGATCGTATGCATCCCTCCACGGATGGTCGCTAAGCGATCCAGGAGCGTTTTGGTCGACGGTGTGGGATCGCTTTGGCGTTGTCGGCGAAAAGGGTGAGCGAGCAATCGTTGAGAGGGCTGCCGGCCACGACGGCAGTACTACCGCAGAAGTGGCCGATCTCCGCGACACCCGCTTCTTTCCCGATGCACGGCTCTGTTATGCAGAAAATCTGTTACACGGGAGAGGAGTGAACGCTGATGACGATGCCGTGGTTTCTGTCAACGAGGCTGGCGTTCGAGTGAACTTGTCGTGGGCGGAGCTTCGCTGCGAGGTGGCTGCTGTTTCGGCCGCACTTCGAGCCGAGGGGGTCGGCGTGGGAGATCGAGTTGCCATTTGGTTACCCGCGGGCGTTCACGCCCTCGTTCTCCTCCTTGCATCAAATGCCATCGGCGCGATCTCGTCATCGGTTTCGCCGGATTTTGGCGAGGCTGGAGCTTTGGATCGCTTCGGCCAAATTGAGCCGGTCTTGTTGGTTGGCTGTTCGGGGTACCAATACGGCGGCAAGAATTTTGACATCACCCAAAGGGTTGGCTCGGTTGCAGCAGCTCTACCCTCTCTGCAAAAGGTTGTGCTGACAAACGATTGGGATACGTGGCTCGCTCCGCACCGCAATGCTGCACTGGAGTTTGAACGACTTCCCTTCGATCATCCGCTCTATGTCTTGTATTCATCAGGTACTACCGGAAAACCGAAATGCATCACCCACGGAGCCGGACGGATTTTGCTCAAGCACCTCACCGAGCACGGCCTGCATTCCAATGTTGGTGCGGGTGATCGGGTCACGTGGTTCACCACAACTGGTTGGATGATGTGGAACTGGATCGTAAGCGCACTGAGCGTTGGGGCAACGGTGGTTCTGTACGACGGCAACCCCGCCTATCCCACAATGGGGCGGCTTTTCGAACTGGTTGACGAAGAAGCGCTCACACTCTTGGGAGTAAGTGCCAAGTTCATTGATTCGGTGGCGAAAGCCAACTACCACCCGGCGCAACACCATGATTTGGGGTCTCTGCGCACACTGGGTTCTACAGGCTCGCCGCTTGCGCCGGAAGGATTTCGGTTCGCGTATGATCACATTAAATCCAATGTGCACGTAGCTTCTATCGCAGGGGGAACGGATATCTGCGGTTGTTTTGTTGGTGGCGATCCCACGAGCCCGGTATATACCGGTGAAATTCAACGAGCCATCTTGGGTATGGACGTACATGCCTGGGATGCAGATGGCAATGATGCGGGGGTTGGTGTGGCGGGCGAACTTGTGTGCACCGCACCATTTCCTACCGTACCCGTTGGCTTCTGGGGCGATGACGTATCGGTTGATCCCCGAGGTGCCCGCTTTAGTTCCGCGTATTTCACGACCTATCCCGGCGTTTGGCATCACGGCGATTTTGTTTCGGTCACCGAGCAGGGCGGGTTTGTTATTCACGGTCGAAGCGATGCCACGCTCAATCCTGGCGGCGTTCGTATTGGCACCGCAGAGATTTACCGCGTTGTTGAGCAGATCCCTGGCGTGGTTGAATCGCTGGTGTTTGGCCAGGATTTCGACGGTGATTCGCGGGTAATTCTGTTGGTGCGATTAGGTGAAGGCGTGACCCTTGACGAACCGCTCCGCGCCCAGATTCGTGCCTCGATTCGCTCCGGATGCACCCCCCGCCATGTTCCAGCAAAAATTGTTGCCGTCGATGATTTGCCTCGCACGCGTTCAAACAAGCTGGTGGAGCTGGCCCTAGCCGATGCCGTCAATGGCCGCCCGGTTCGCAACACCGAAGGTCTCGCCAATCCCGAAGCCCTCTGGGCGATAGCCGCGCTCACTGAGCTCCAGCAATGAACTTCAAGAATGAGCTTCAGGTGAGCTCTCCGGCATGAACTCCGCCTGTGCTCCGTTACGAGCGAACCCAACCGTAAGAAAAGACCGGGAAAACCATAAAGACGAGAGCCAGGCGGCTTAAGTCAACGAGCGGTCATCGGGTACCGTTGAGCTATGGCTGCTGCAGTAAAACTTTCCGTTCTTGACCTGTCCCCCGTTTCTAGCGGGTCAACGGTACGTGCCGCGTTGCAGTCTTCGATCCGTTTGGCTGCCCACGTGGAATCGCTGGGGTTTCACCGCTATTGGGTAGCGGAGCATCACGGTATGCCCGGCATCGCCTCGTCTTCACCTGCGGTTCTTCTGGCTCATCTAGCGATGGCTACCTCCACGATTCGCCTTGGTTCTGGTGGTGTCATGTTGCCCAACCATGCGCCCCTGGCGATTGCTGAGCAGTTTGGCATGCTTGAGGCATTACATCCGGGCCGTATTGACCTTGGTCTCGGGCGTGCTCCAGGGACTGATCCGGGCACGGCTCGGGCCCTTCGAGGCGGGCGGTTAGCCGAATCGGATGACTTTCTGGAACGCTTTGGTGAACTGCTCGGGTTTTTCAAAGGCGCATTCCCTCCGGGCCATCCATATGCGCGCATAACAGCTATTCCTGGTGCCGGACATTTGCCATCGATCTGGCTTCTCGGTTCAAGTGATTTTGGTGCGCAGGTTGCCGGGCAGATGGGCTTGCCATTTTCCTTTGCCCATCATTTCGGCATGGGTGGAACCGAAATTGCGCTTGACGCATACCGGCAGAGTTTCCGTCCCTCGGCCATTCTCGATAAGCCTTACGCCATGATTGGCGTGCCGGTGGTTTGTGCTGAAAACCGTGAGCACGCGGAATTTCTTTCCGGTGCGAGTGCATTGGGATTCCTTCGCCTTCGCCAGGGCCGCCCCTCACAAATGCCCACCCCTGAAGAGGCAGCCACCTACGATTATTCACCGGCGGAGCGAGCAATGATGGATCAACGTTTGCGTTCTGCGGTGCTGGGAACGCCCGAGGAAGTGGCCGCTGAGCTTCGTGATTTGGCCGAGCAGTTCGCTGTTGATGAACTGATGCTTACGACGTCTACCCACAATCCTGCCGATCGTGAAGAGTCTTTCTCGCTGGTGGCCAAAGTTTGTCTTCAACCACCAGTTTCGGTCTGAATCCTCAGAGTCCGCGTTCGGAAGACAACGCAAGTCTCGCTCGCTTTCACTCCTCGATAGACGCGTGCACTACGCGAACCGAGGAGCGGCAAAGAGTGAGAAAAAGCGACCCCTGAACCTGCCGGTCGTCATCACCGGTTTGGGCCCGCGGGAGAAAACGGGTTTAGAGCCCGGGATAACCTTCGTACGATGCTTTGAAGACGCCTTGATGGAGGAGCACTTCTGCGACCGGCAAAGCGCTATCCGAGCCGTTGGAGGCATCGAACAGCGTTGTGCGAGTCCACCAAGATTCTGTGCGCTTACTGCCCCCAAAGCCAACGATTTCGCGTTCCAAACGGTAGGGGCGACCAACGAACACCGGCCCGTTTAGTAAGCGAACTTCCAGGTCGATGAACAGACCGACAGAGGGTTGACGTACTTTGAACCCCGATCCGTGGCTACTTGAACCGGTAAGCACACTGAGCATTTCGAGCGGCACGACCGGTCCACCCCAGGACGTTTGTGCATCGGGGGCAAAGTGGGAAACATGCTCGGTAATCGAATCGAGTTTTTGGCGGAGGGTAAAGGGGTACAGGTTTCCCATATGGTCATCAAAACCCATGGTGACCACGTCTTTCCCACTGTCACGCTGCCCAAGCGACAGTTGATCGATGATGTGGAATTCGGGCTTTGTGTTGTTTTGGGCCGCAGTCAGGCGGGCAGACAGTTCAGTTTCGCCATGCTCAGGACCAACTGATGCGGTTCCGCTCAGTACGGGGGTTCCGTCGGCCTTGAAGGCTTCGATCTTTGCTGAGTTCGCTCCGGGACCGGCAATGGTCATCTGCGCACGTACTTCTTCGCCCTCGATAACCATATTCAGAAAGTGCGAACTGATGCACCCGTGGGTGAACCAGCGGTCACCCCACAACGATGCGGCCAGGGGCTCAAACTGGGAGAAGTGTGTGGGCCCTTCGATGGGCGCACCTGGTAGGCCAAGTTTCTCGGCGGCGTCACCATCGTGCACGCTTTTATGCCCGTCGTAGCTTTGCTCTGCCAGCATCTGAGCTGGGGCCCGCAGCGGACCAGCCAGGGTTATTGGCGTTTGGGAAAGAACTGCGTGAGTTTGAGGAGTAGCGGGCGTGCTCATTGCGCTCACCTTAGGACCACGTTACGCCTTGGCACCATTTCCTCGCCCAAACATGCTCCAAGGCCAACCGGGATCCACGTAGGCATCGGCCGGTATTTGATCGGCGATTTTGGCGTGGATTTCGCGAAGCTTTGACCAATGCACACCCGGACGGTAGTGATGCGCTGTGTGATACCCGAGGTTACCCGTCACGAAGTTGTAGAGCGGCTGCATCACATTGGTAGACGCAACGAAATGCGAATCAGTACTGCGCGTGGAGTGATGGGCGTAGGTAGCCCACGCGGTGCCGAACAGCGAAAATGCCGGGGCAACTACAAAAATTACTAGCCCGCCTAGTGGTCGGTTCCAAACCAGCACCGCGATCAGCGATGCCGTGAGCAATCCCATAAGCAAAAACACTCGGCGATATTTTGGGTACTTCTTGCCGACCTTCCACGCACGCCAGTATGACGTGATGCTCGTCATGAACGAATACTCAATTTGACCCATGATGGAGCGATTTTTTCTCATCCAGCGCGATTCGTCTTTGTCTTGATCAAGGTAGTTGAGGTGATGACCAACGGAGTGGTGAAGCACCCAAGTGTGACTACTCACGCCGGTTTGCAATGCGTACATAACTTCTAGAGCTCGATTGAGCAGCGGCACCTTGAACGTTTGCAAATGCTGATGATGATGATTAAAGGCGCAGGCGGCACCTTTCGGCAGAATTCCTACAACGAAGTACACAAGCAGCCACGCTGGGCGATCAACTAAGAAGTACACGGTAAGGTCGACGGCGAAAATTCCGGCAAACACGGCCACTCTGGAGCGGTCTGCTGGATACTTAAAGACTGCGGGCATAGACCAAAACTTAATCGGAATTTCAACAAAAACACCGAATCCTGAAGGCATAAGCGTCACGCCACAAAAGTGTGCCTTCCGCTTGCAAAAGCAAGCAGGGGAAGACACTACAAATTTTGGTGTCCTCGAAGGTCCCCCTTACGGCCCTGTCCTCACTTCCCGGCCACAGCGAGGCCGGCATGAAATTCTCGATCTACGTAACCGATCCGTAAGATCTTGCCTGGCGCTTCACCGCGGTAGTTGCGGCCCAGCCCGCTAGTTCTTCGGCAGCCGGTTGCGCCAAGCCGTGCGGGCGTCGTTGAGCGATTGCGTGTTTGCGCCGCCAGCGTAGGTGGGGTCACCTGACTGAACGGGATCGTCTTCCCATTTGCAGGATTCACAGATTTCGTATTGGCCGCAAACCCCTTCAACCGTTGCGCCGCACACTGGGCAGGAGAAGGATTCGTCATCAAATTCTTCGGGTTCGGTATCGACATCGCCAAATAACGGATGCCGGGCATGCTCGCTAGGTTCAATGTTGATGGCTTCCCATTGCCCTAGCCGGCCAGCCACAACATCGAAACCCACATGGGTGTGCAGGGCAATGGTCCGAGTGCCATCAGCGATCTGGGTGAGGTGAAACCCGAAGCTCCGACCGTCGGCAGAATCAATTCGCCCCAATCCAGTTTCGAGGCTGAACTCGTGAACAACACCAGATTTACGTTCCATACGAAAGACCCTTTATCTCAGTACACTTACTAGTTACATGCAGAGCAATCGAACGTTGAACGATCGAGCGCAAAGGCAATCGGGCACAGCGGCGATCGCTCACGGTTAATGAATGATCTTGGAAATGGGGAGTTCCAAGATATCGGTAGCACCGGCGTCTTTGAGCGACGGGATCAGCGTGTTGATGTTGGCCTTGGGCACCACGGTTTCGATGGCATAACCCTGGTCACCGAACAGCTTTGCCACGGTTGGGGTTTTCATCGAGGGAACTAGGGCTACCACTCGTTCGAAGTCGTCGTTACTCACGTTGAGTTTGAGCAGTACTTTGCCTCGGGCTTCGAGCGTTCCCTGGAGCAGCGTATGGATCTGGCCCATGGCATGGCGTTTCGCCGGGTCTTCAAACGCTGCTCGGTTGGCGATCAACTCGGTGTAGCTGGTCAGAATCGTGTCGATGATTCGCAGACCTGCGGCACGAATGGCGGAGCCGGTTTCGGTGAGTTCCACTATCGCATCAGCGATATCGGGAACCTTGGCTTCGGTCGCTCCGTGGCTATGGCGCACGTTTGCTTCGATGCCCAATCCTTCAAAGTACCGCTTCGTGAGGCCCATGTATTCGGTGGAGATCCGAACTCCGTTGGGGAGGTCTTTGGCGGATTTCCAGGGCGAATCGGTAGCAACGGCCACAACAATTCGGGTTGGCTGCGCGCTTACTTTTGAGTACAGGAGCTCGCCGAGGGATTCTACGTCGGCGTGGGTTTCTTCGATCCAGTCGCGGGCAGTGATGCCCAGGTCAAACATACCCTCAGCCACGTACGTGGGGATTTCTTGGGGTCGCAAGATCCGTACTTCAGCGACTCTCGGGTCATCAATCGAGGCCAGATACTGCACCGATGACGAACGCCGAACCGTTAAGTCGGCATGTTCGAACAGCTCCATCGTGGCTTTTTCGAGGGACCCTTTTGGAAGAACGATACGCAACATGACGGGTCCAGCCTAACGGGGACAATCTCAACGACCAGCCATGCCAACGCGTCCCCGCAACCGAAGGGCTCCAGCGGGAAGAGCATCCTCGCCGAGGTCCCTAGTGGATGGTGGTTTCGCCCGTCATGAGGCTGAGGGCGTGGGGAACGGCGTCAAGTACGGCCGAGAGGCATTCAACGCAGCCTTTCGGTGAGCCGGGGGTGTTGAGGATGAGGGTATGACCAAGTGTTCCGGCCACTCCCCTGCTGAGGCGAGCAAGTGGCGGGTTGATGTTGCGCATTGCTTCGGCCATTCCCGGGGCTTCGCGATCGAGAACGGCTCGGGTGCCTTCGGGGGTGTTGTCTCGGGGACCAAACCCGGTTCCACCGGTCGTCACGATCAGCCCAGCAAATGCATCGCTCATTTCGGTGAGGGCGCCACGCACGCTGTCCACGCCATCGGCCACAACCCGAGTTTCGACCACGGCGAATCCGGCGGCCACAAGTTGTTCGGCTAGGGCAACGCCTGATCGGTCTTCACGCACACCGTGGAAAACTCCGTCGGACACCGTGAGTACTTTCGCTTCGAGTTTCATACGGGCATACCCGTTCCGGCAGCGGTGTGTGCGTGGGTGAGGGCGTTGGTGATGGCGGCACGCAAAGCCGCAGCGGCATCGAGTGGGTTGGGTTGCGCAAAAATGGCGTTGCCCGCTACGAAAGCATTTGCTCCGGCGAGTGCGGCACGGGGACCGTTGATTACGTCGATACCACCGTCTACTTGTAGTGCTGCGGTTGATCCCAAGCGAGTGAGTTCGGCTGCGGTTGCCTCGATCTTGGGCAGTACCGAATCAATGAACTTCTGGCCGCCAAATCCGGGAAACACCGTCATGAGCAGCATCACGTCAACATCACCAAGGAACGGTGCAAAGTCTTCAAACGGCGTATCGGGATTGGCGACGATTCCCGTACGTAATCCAAGATCACGCATCTGTTTGATTCGGTCACCGATGTTTCCCAGTTCCACGTGCACGGTGCAGCCATCAGCTCCGGCTTTGGCAAAATCGGGAAGGTATTTTTCTGGATCGGTGATCATCAGGTGACAATCGAGCGGAAGCTTTGTGTGCTTACGAAGTGACGCTACAACGGGAGGGCCAATGGTGATGTTGGGAACAAAGTGTCCGTCCATAACATCGACGTGCAACCAATCGGTTTGTGCCGTTACCGAAGTGATGGCGTTGCCGAGGTTGGCAAAGTCTGCCGAGAGGATCGACGGACAGAGACGAATGGGGTTCACTGCGTTTGGTGCCATGCTGCAAATCTACTCGGCGCACTTTCATCACCCGATTCCGCTGAAAAGCGCAAACAGGAACGGTGCGTAAAGAATCGGGCGACGCGTACAGCCCCAGGTAGCGTGGACATCGTGATTTCGGCCCACCAACTTCTGAGTTTCGCGCTTGCAGCGTTCCTTATCATCGTGATCCCGGGCCCGAGTGTGTTGTTTGTAATCAGCCGAGGCGTGGCGTTTGGACGACGTGCTGCGCTGGCTACGGTGTTGGGAAACACGGTTGGCGCCGGCGTACAGGGGCTCTTGGTGGTGTTTGGCTTGGGCGCTCTAGTTACTCGTTCGATCGTGATCTTCAACGTTGTCAAGTTTGGGGGCGCGGTGTATCTCGTGTACCTAGGTTGGACTGCGTTCAAGAACCGCAAATCCCTTGCGGTCGATCAAACGGCCGGGCTCATGGCGAAGCCTGCCCTTCAGATTGTGCGGGAGGGGTTTGTGGTGGGTGTGAGCAATCCCAAAATCATTGTGTTTTTCACCGCCACTTTGCCGCAATTCATTGAACGCGACCGGGGCGCGGTGACCTTGCAAATGCTGTGCTTGCTCGCCGTTTTCTGCACGGTTGGTTTGTTCTCCGACGGGCTATGGGGTCTGCTGTCTGGTTCGGTTCGTGGTTGGTTCGCTGGGTCACCGAAACGCTTAGAAGCACTCGTTGGCGGCGGAGGGCTCGCCATTATGGGTCTCGGTTTTCGGCTCGCCATCGCCCGCGACTAGAAACAAGCGCACCCGGT
>JAYSVF010000306.1:0-6994 GCA_043718695.1 Acidimicrobiia bacterium
TTTACCAGATCGGGTCGAGCAATCACTGTGCGCATCACATGTCCGCCACCCCAATCGTGGCCAACCAAATCGACCGGTTCTTCGAATTTTTCCAGCTCGCCAACTAGCCAGTGCACATAGGAATCCGACGTTGGATCGAAGTTTTCCGGGAGCGGTGCCCCAAATCCGGGTGGCGAGAGCGTAACGGTATCGTCACGATTCATCGCCTTGAGAAGTGGACCCCAGATGGCCGCGGTTTCAGGGTTTCCGTGGACAAAGGCAAGAGTCATGGAACGAACTCTAAGCCGCCACCGTGTTGTTCGTCATCTCCGGCCCTGGGTTGGTCTGGCGAGAAAGACCACGGAAAGGCAGACTCTTCACATGAGCAACGCACCCGCAGGCACATCGTCGAGGAATCAGGCGCCGGAAGCCACGCTGGATTGGTATGGGTGCTCGACGTTTCGCCTGAAGGTTGCCGGGCTAACCATCATGCTTGACGCCTACATTGACCGCATCGCGTCGGCAGCGGGCACGGGTCTTACCGCAGATGCCATCAGCGAATGTGATTGGATCGTCGTGGGGCATTCGCATTTCGATCACCTTTGGGGTGCGGAGCGAATCTTGGCCAACACCACCGCCAAGTTGATTGCCAGCTACGAATCGGTTCGGTTGATGGCCGAAGCAGGTATACCCGAGGAGCGGATGATTTGTGTTGGCGGTGGGGAAACCGTCGACCTGGGTAACGACGTAACCGTCTCGGTCTTTCCGAGCCAACACAGCTGTGTGTGGTCGCAACAGCAAATGGGCCCATCAGACGAAGTTTGCATTGGCGAGTTGGGCGTTACCTGGCAGCAGCGGAACGAGCGCATGAAAGAACTCACAACCTTCATTTCGACGGCTTTAGGTCCCGAAGTATCCGCGCATCTGATCGACGGCGCGCCGGGGCATAGCAATCGCGGTGACGGCGGGGCGTTGGTTTTCCTGTTCAAAACTCCTGAAGGCACGTTGTTGTTTCAAGACACCTCCGGGCATTGGAGCGGCGTGTTTGGCGCGCTTCGTCCCGACGTCGCCATTCTTGCTGCAGCAGGTCGCGCCAACATCAATGGCGAACCTATTCAAGGCTCGCTTGCCGAATTCCTCGCCACCCAAGTTTCGATGATCTCGCCCCGTCGAGTCATCCTCGGCCATCATGATGATTGGCTCCCCGGCTTTTCCCGACCAACCGACACCACCCCAATCCGCGCCGCCATCGCGAGTACCTCACCCAACGTTGAACTTTTGGAACCTGGCTACCACGCCGCCACGCGAATTTTCGCTGGGTTGGCACAGCGCGAATGAACGCGAAAGGGTTCAAGTACGCCGCTCCTGGTTAACGTGGAGAATGGAGTTGTACCGCGATCAGCGATTTGTCGTTCGGAACTTTCGCATAGGTGATGTTGAAGCGCACGCAGCGAACCGCAACGATGCCTCAACCGCAGAGTTTCAAAGCTGGAGCCTTCCGTATCCAATCGAAAAGGCCGAGGAGTCCATCGCCCGGTTTATCGAATTGGCAAAACCAACTGACGGCGAATCGTTTGGTTACGTAATCACCGATCCAACCACCGATGCGCTCATCGATCGCACCCATCAACGTCGAGGAATCGGCTGGAAGACCCTGGACCTACTCGCACACTACTTCCGGGCTCAGGGCTGCGAGCAACTCTAAGTCAGCTGGGTCCCGGGCCGTGGCAGCCCCGAACCGCTGTACCTCCGCTATGGCTTCATCCCGACCGGCGAAGTAGACGGCGAGGAGCTAGTCGCGTCGCTTCTGATGGCGTCCTGAACTGTGTCATTTTGAGATCCGCTCGCAAAGAGAGCGAAAAATTTGTTCATACTTCGGGGTTCCGAAGCTGAGCGACCTACCAGTCAACGAACAGTCCTACGACTTCGCCGACGTAGGACTGAACAAATTCGTCACCTGAGATGAACTTCAACTTGTGGCTAACGGCTTGAGCGATGAGCCCTCGGTCGAAAGGGTCTTTGTGAATTGGAGGAAGCGATCCGGCGAGTAGTGCAGCATCGCTTTGAAACGGAAGCTCCGTGAAGCCGTAAGCGACCATGGTCTGGTGGTAGTCGGCGAGTAAATCGCCAACTTCTGGCCATCGTCCCATCTGATGCTTGATGCTCATTTCCCAAGCGGTGAGACTCGAAACGAACACGCGAGTCGAAGGAGATTGGATAACGCTGAGGATCTTCGCGGGTACTTCAGCTGGGTCGGAATCGAGGAAGTACAACACGTGCGTGTCGAGAAGGATGCCGTTGAACTCCGTGTCCAATCTAAGAATCCCAATTTCCAAGTTCTTCTTCGGTCATCGGGGATAACGCAGCCTGGCGTGCCGCATTGCTGATGGTTTTGGCGTGGCGGCCAAAGACCCGTGGCTGGAGTTCCAAGGCATTCACGGGCACGAGGCGGACCAAGGGCTTCCCGTGTTTGGCGACCACGATGTCTTCCCCCTCCAGAGCTCGTTGGAGCAATTGGGCAAAGTGTGTTTTCGCCTCGTGGATGTTGATGACGGTCATGAGTCTATTTTAGCAGAAAAGGACTTAAATCAGTCTTTGTCTGTTCGAGGGAGCCAAATCCGGCCCCTGTTGAGTGCGAAAAACCGTTTTACTGCTTTTCGGCTTTCCTGTAGCATCGATGCATGTCAACATTTTTAGCCGTGCAAAAAAGGGGGGTCATTTCGCTTCCGCTAAAGCTTCGTCAGCGTCTCGGGCTGGATGCTCCTGGAGCGCAATTGGAGGTTTTGGAGCGAGACGGTGAAATTGTGTTGCGTCCGCATCTGCCCATCCCTACTGATCAGGCATGGTTTTGGTCTCCTGAGTGGCAGGCGAAAGAGCGGGAAGTTGATGTCCAGAGGGCAGCCGGTAACACGACTGAGTTTGACGATGTTGAAGCTTTCGAGGCGCATCTAGAAAAACTCGACGGCGAGTGCATCGTTTGATTGGTTCGAAAACCTGTCACACCGGTCGGAAATACTGACTCTATGAAGTTTGAAACCGGGCCGTCGTTCGACGCGGACTATAAACGACTGCCACTGGAACATCGGCGAATGTTCAGCGCTCGGCTACGTGACTTCTCTGGCGGCTGTGATGCATGGCAAGAGTATGGTCCGCACCCACATCCATGGCCCGGAAACCTACGTGTGCATATGCTTTCAAACACGGAAATCTGGTCGACGACTTGGCATTTCCGTCGCCCTGATGGTCGAGCAACGTTTCAGTTCATCGAAACGAATGGCGTGACCAAAGTGTTTTGGCGTCGAATCGGCGGCCACGAAATCTATGCCGACGAGTAATCAATAACTAAGTGTACATACCGGGTGGGATTTTGTACGTTGTTAGGCGTCGAAATCCCACCCAAACACCTGCACTTACATCCCTGCGAGAACTACGCGGGTTTGGTTTTCGAATTCGCGGACGTGGCCTTCGATGAGTTTGGCTGCTGCTTCACCGTCGCCTGCTCGGAGGGATTCGAGGATGGTGCGGTGTTCGGCGAGGGCGGAAACGAGGTCGGCTTGGTCGCGGACGTAGCGGTGCCAAAGGCGTTCGGCTTGGCAGTAGAGCATGTCGAGGGTTTGGGTGAGAAAGCGGTTGTCGGCGGCGGCCCACACTTGTTCGTGACAAATTCGATCGGCGGCTAACAATTCAGACCATGGGGCATCGGGACCTAAGGCAATAGCATGATCCAAGGCAAAAGACATGGCGTCCCAATGTTCCGAGCGCCCACGTTCGGCAGCTAGTCGGTGTACATAGGGTTCCAGGATCGAACGGCTTTCGAACACCAACGCAAGATCGCCCAATTCGATTTGGGAGACGAACATGCCGCGGCGGGGGATTACGGCCACGAGTTGATCCCGCTGCAAACGATGTAGGGCCTCGCGAATCGGCGTCCGCCCAATACCGGTGCGAGTTTGGAGGTCCTCTTCGTTGACGACGGACCCGGGCGCGAGTTCTAAGCGCACAATGAAGCGCTTGATCTGGGCGTAGGCCGAATCCGTAAGTGATGAAGTTCCGATGGCGAAATTCTATCTGGTGATATATCTTCTGTACATGAGCAATTCTGCAACCGCCCCCGCCGACGCGCCCGTCGATCAAAAAATCTCCACCGGAAACGTCCCAGCCAAGGCCAGGTGCGTCGTCATCGGCGCCGGCATCGTAGGAAACTGCCTGGTAGGACACCTTGCCTCTATGGGATGGACCGATATGGTCCTAATCGACAAGGGCCCGCTGCCCAACCCTGGTGGCTCCACCGGCCATGCCTCGAACTTCATTTTCCCCACCGATCACAACAAGGAAATGGCGCTGCTCACCCTCGATTCCCAGCAGCAATACATCGATTTGGGCGTAAACGGCACCTGCGGCGGCATCGAAGTTGCCCGTGAGCCCCAGCGCCTCGAAGAGTTCAAGCGCCGTATGACGTCGGCCAAATCGTGGGGCATCGAAGCCTCGTTGATCACCCCCGCCGAAGTGAAGGCCCTCGTGCCGTTCATCAACGAAGACATCATCCTCGGCGGCTTCTATACGCCAAGCGTTTCCGTGGTCGACTCACTCCGCGCTGGAACCATCATGCGTGAACGTGCTGTTGATGCCAACGCTTGCAAAGTGTTCGCCAACACCGAAGTGATGAGCCTTGAAACCGAGAACGGCGCCATCAAAGCGGTTGTCACCAACAAGGGCCGCATCGAGTGCGAGTACGTCGTAATCGCCTGTGGCGTGTGGAGCCCGCGTATTGCCGAGATGGCTGGTGCGAACATTCCGCTCACCCCTGCCGTTCACCAAATGGCCGACGTTGGCCCGATCGAAATTCTCCAAAAATCTGGCAAGGAAGTTGCTTATCCAATCGTTCGTGATATGGACACGTTCTGCTACGAGCGCCAGTCGACGGGTTCCATGGAAGTTGGTTCCTATGCGCACCGACCAATCCTTATGCGTCCAGACGATATTCCCTCCATCGAAGAATCAGCGCTTTCCCCAACTGAACTTCCGCTGACGTACGACGATTTCGATCCGCAAATGGAACAAGCGCTTGAACTGATGGGCGAGATTCTTGACACCGCCGAAATTCGTTACGCCATCAACGGTTTGCTTTCCCTCACCCCTGATGCCATGCCCGTCCTCGGCGAAACCGTTGAAGTGAAGAACCTCTGGTCGGCCGCTGCGGTATGGATCAAGGAAGGCCCCGGCATTGCCAAGATGGTTGCCGAGTGGATGACCTATGGCTACCCTCACGTGTGTGATCCGCACTCCTCTGATATCAGCCGTATGTACGCACACGAAAAGACCGTGCACCATATTGAGGCCCGCTGCAACGAGCACTTCAACAAGACCTATGGCATCGTGCACCCTCGTGAGCAGTGGGGTTCGGAGCGCAACATGCGTCGTTCGCCGTTCTTTGCCCGTGAGGAAGCCTTGGGCGCAACATTCTTTGATGCCCGCGGCTGGGAACGTCCACAGTGGTACTCCTCCAATGCACCCTTGATGGCCAAGTACTCCGAGGCTTGCGTCGAGCGTGAGCATGAGTGGGACGGCCGTTGGTGGTCGCCAATCATCAACGCCGAGCACCTGCAGATGCGCGAAACCTGTGGCATGGTTGACCTCACCGCTTTCAACGAATTCGACATCACCGGCTCGGGTTCGCTCGAATTCATGCAAAAGATGACCGTGAACAACTGCGATGTTGCCGTTGGCCGCTCCATCTACACGCCACTCCTCACACCTGCCGGTGGCTTCCGTGGCGACCTCACCATTATGCGCTTGGGCCTTGAGCACTTCCGTATTGTTACCGGTGCCTTTGACGGGGGCCGCGACAACTACTGGTTCAACCGCCACATGCCTACCGACGGTTCGGTTCGCTTCGAAGACAAATCCGGATCGATCTGCACCATTGGTCTTTGGGGCCCAAATGCTCGCAAGGTTGTAAGTGGACTTACCGAAACTGATATGTCCAATGAGGCCTTCCCTTACGGCGCCGTAAAGGAACTGTTGATTGACGGTATTCCTTGTACCGCTTTCCGTATCTCTTATGTCGGTGAGCTGGGCTGGGAGATCTACACCAAGATGGAGCACGGCCTCCGCCTGTGGGACACCATTGCTGAAGCTGGTCAGGCTCACGGCATTATCCCCGTCGGCATGGGCGTATACGCCGTAACTGCTCGCATCGAAAAGGGCTACCGCCTCATGGGCGCCGAACTCGAAAGCGAATACAACCCAGTTGAAGCCGGTCTTGATCGCCCCAAGGTAAAGGCCGCTGATTTCATTGGCAAAGAGGCATACCTGAAGGCTCGTGCTGAGGGTGCTTGCGCAAAGCTCTGTACGCTTACCATGAACTCCCAGATCTCTGAGAGTGGCATCAAGCGTTACCCAACCGGTGGCAACGAGCCCATCCTCACCCTCGCCGGTGACCGTATCCTCGACACCAAGGGCCGTGTTTCCCGAGTAACCGCTGCTAGTTACTCGCCATCATTAGGAACCTTCACGCTGAATGCCTACCTGCCAACGGATATTGCCGTTGAGGGTGTACAACTCCAAGTGATGTACATGAACGAGATGTACCCCGTCACCGTTGCCAGGGTTGGCGCAAAGCCGCTCTTCGATCCCGAAGACGCCCGGATGAAGCTCGCCTAATGCGCATCCTCGTTTGTATCAAGCGTGTCCCGGCCCCGGGCGCCCGTATCAATATCACCGACGATGGGCAATCCGTCGACACCGCATTCCTGGGATTCACTATGAGCCCGCACGAAGAATGTGCCGTTGAAGAAGCGGTTCGGTTGGCCGCTCTACATAACGGCGAAGCAACCGTGCTCACGCTTGGACCGGGTGAGGCCGAAGAACAGCTGCGTTACTCAGCCTCAATCGGGATTAAGAAAGCCGTACTGCTACCTACAGATGGCAGCGACTGGGATCCTCAACGCACGGCCGCTTCGATTGCGTCGGCCATTAAAGGCATTGAAGCAACCGATGGGGCCTTTGACATCAT
>JAYSVF010000307.1:0-2980 GCA_043718695.1 Acidimicrobiia bacterium
ATCTCGCAGCCAAGGCCGACATGGTGATCGAAAACTTCCGCGGTGGCGTGATGGATCGCATGGGCATTGGCTGGTCGGTTCTTTCAGCCGTAAACCCCAAATTGGTGATGTGTTCCATTTCGGGTTTCGGGCAAACGGGTCCCGAGGCACACCGTCAGGCCTATGCGTCGGTGATCCAAGCGGAATCGGGGTTGGTGCACCGCCATGCCACGCTCGATGGGCGAGGACCGACCGATCCCGTTACGTCGTTTGCCGATTACAACGCAGGGCTACACGGCACCATTGCATTGCTGGCAGCACTGCACGCCGCACGAGCCACGAACGTAGGCACACATATCGATTTGGCCATGCTTGATTCCATGATGTTCACCGACGATTACCTCCACCACGCTATTGATGATTCAGAGATCGTCCGCCTTGGTGGTGAGTATTGGCAGACCGCTGATGGCAACTGGTTCGAAATCGCCGGGCAATTCCAATTTGTGTGGGCGAAGCTGAAAGTTGCCTTCGATCTCGTCGACCCAACGCCCAAAGACGCCGATTTGGAAATCAAGATTGCTAGCCGTCGCAACATCGTCCGCGAATTCATAGCCAACCATCCCGACGCTGATGCCGCGATCGCCATGGCCAACAAGGCAGGCCTACCGTGGGGCCGTTACAACTCCCCTGAACAAGCCATGGTCACCCCAACGGCAGTTCATCGTGGCATCGTGACCCAGGTAGACGATCGTGCTGGCGGCCAACGGGGCATCGTCCAGTCGCCCTACAGGTTCAACAACTACGAATCGGGAGTAAAAGGCAGCTCCCCGCACCGAGGCGAACACAACGCCGAAATTCTCACCGACTGGCTCAACACCACTCCCGCCACGATCACACAGCTCCTCCGCGACGAAGTTCTGCTCACTCAGCCGTAAGCTGCGGGTTTCTGCATTGATGGTTTGGTCAAGCCTGTGCACCCGTAGACTGAACCTATGACCGGCCACGAGCTTCGGTGGGACCATGTTCCTCAATTGAGGTCCCCTATTTTGCTGGCAGCGTTCGAGGGTTGGAACGATGCGGGCGATGGTGCTTCTATGGCGCTCGGGCACATTGCCTCAATGTGGGATGCCCACGAGTTTGCGGCGATTGAAGCTGAGGAGTTTTTTGACTTCTCCTCAACGCGGCCAACGGTTCGTCTCAGCGAGGGCGAGCGGATCATCGAGTGGCCGGAGAACTCGTTCAGTGCACTGCGCGTTCCAGATCATTCCCATGATTTTGTGCTGCTGAAAGGCAACGAACCGCAGCTGCGTTGGAAATCGTTTTGTGCCCACGTGCTCGAGGTTGCTGAACGCCTGAACGTCAAGATGGTGGTGACCCTCGGTGCCCTGTTGGCCGACGTGCCACATACCCGTCCAGTTCGGATCACCGGAACGGGAATTTCACCGGAAATGATTGACCGCTATGACCTACAACGTTCCCGCTATGAGGGACCGACAGGCATCGTCGGCGTTTTGCATGATTCGTTTGCCAAAGCCGGTATCGCCTCCTGCTCGCTGTGGGCCGCGGTGCCGCATTACCTTCCGGGGACGCCGAGCCCCAAAGCTGCTCTCGCCCTCATTGAGCGAGCATCGGATCTGTTGAATCTGCGCATTCCAACCTTGGCGTTGGAAATTGCCGCGGCGCAATACGAGCGACAGGTCAACGAAGTCATAGAGGCCGACGATGACATGATTGCCTATGTCCAACGCCTCGAAGAGGGCCATGACAGTGGCGATGATCTCGATGATGACGATGAAGATGACATCGACCCAATCGGTGCTGAACCATCCCTCAAGGGTGCCGACGGACGAATTCCCTCCGGCGAAGAACTAGCCGCCGAACTCGAAGAATTCCTCCGAGACAACGGTAGCAAATAACGGCTAATTCATCCGGTGGCGTGGGTGATGCCATCCACAGCGGGCATCCTTTCGACAAAGTGCTTACGCTGAGATCTCATCACGCCAGCTCAGACGGTGAGCACGTTGGGCTCCCTGCTGCGCTAGTCAAGACTGGTGGCTAGTTGTGGACGTTCGCGTAGGGAGCGCTTAAGTTCGGCCAGACCTTCGAAGGTGGCCAGTTCCCACATCGCATCCCAGAGACGTAGTACTTCCTCACCCTTGGGGACGCTGCTGATTACTGGGCCGAAGAACGAATACGTTTTGCCATCGCGAGTGAACGAGATAATAGGTGTACCTACATCTTTGCCAGTTCGGCTCAATGCTTCATCGGTCTCGGCTTGCAGAATCTCGTCCCACTTGGGGTCGTTGGCGGCAGCAATGAACTCTTCTTCGATACCAACGGAGCGAAGATACTCAGGGAAGCCTGCTTCGAAGTTGTCGACCATCTCGGAACGGCGTCCGCGGACGTGAATATCGCCGGCGAACTGGGTATAGAGATCTCCCATTCGATCTCGATCACCGGTCTCTCGGATCGCTGCGGCAACTCGCAACAGTTTCAGTCCGGAGCCATGACCTTCGGGGTAGCCGGGAGGAAAGTCCTTGGCGTAGTCCTTGTGACTATTGAGTAATCGCAGCGAAATGAACCGCCAATCGACTTTTAGATGACGTTGGCTGGCGACTTCACAAACCCAACGAGAGGTGAGCCAAGCCCAAGGGCATACCGGGTCGAAGAAGAACTCGACGTCATAGGTGGGGACAACGGCTGCAGCTTCGGCGGACATCTGTTTGAGCCTACGAGGTCCGTCACTCGGTCAAGACATCCGCATCGTTGAGATCAGGTGGGAACCAAACGGATCGCCTCTCCGGCCGAAAATATGTGGGAGGCAAATCCTCTCCGGTTTTGGTACCCATGAGTTTGCCAACGGTTCGCGTGGAGCTAACGGTATGAACCTGCGAATACCTCGCCGCCGCTAAGTCCTGCTCGCTGAGCGCGGCCACAGGCAAGAGCTAGCTGAGAGCCCTAAAGCGGCGTGAACCTAGAACTACTGACCATACGAGCGCCG
>JAYSVF010000308.1:0-2972 GCA_043718695.1 Acidimicrobiia bacterium
CGGATCGGGAGCACCTGCATCAAACGCCGCCAGGCCGACTCCGTCACCCGAACGGACGGTGCTCTTATCCAACCGGCAAGCCGGATCGGGAGCACCTGCTCCACAGTTAGTGGGAAGATACTTCGAAACAACATGATCGAGGATTGGACCCGCTAATGCGTTACGTAAAACTTGGCAATACTGGACTTGACGTATCGAAGATCTGCGTCGGGTGTATGAGCTTTGGTGTGCCAAGTGGTGGTTCGCATGCGTGGACCCTCGACGAGGAAACGAGTCGAGGGTTCATACGCCAAGCAATCGATGCAGGTCTCAACTTCTTCGACACGGCAAACGTGTACTCGTTTGGTTCCAGCGAAGAAATCCTTGGACGTGCGCTTGCCGATTTTGCCAACCGTGACGAGGTGGTGATTGCCACCAAGGTGCATGGAACTATGCGCCCCGGACGTAACGCAGGTGGGTTGTCCCGCAAAGCAATCATGACCGAGATCGATGCCAGTCTCCGCCGCCTGGGTACTGACTACGTCGATCTCTACCAAATCCACCGCTATGACCCGAAGACGCCTATCGAAGAAACTATGCGCGCGTTACATGACCTCGTCGTCGCCGGGAAAGTTCGTTACCTAGGCGCCTCATCGATGTGGACATGGCAATTCGCCAAGGCTCAGTACACCGCTGAACGCAACGGATGGACGAAGTTCGTCAGCATGCAGAACCATTACAACCTCCTCAACCGCGAAGAGGAGCGCGAGATGATGCCACTTTGCCAGGATCAGGGAGTCGCCGTCATCCCGTGGAGCCCATTGGCTCGTGGTCGCCTGACCCGCGAGTGGGACACCACCACAGAACGCTCCGAAACCGACGAGTTTGGCAAAATCCTGTACCTCCCAACCGATCGCACCATTGTCGAACGAGTTGCCGAGATCGCTACGGAACGAGGCATTCCCCGGGCCCAAGTGGCGTTGGCGTGGATGCTTGCCAAGCCGTTCGTTACCTCGCCCATCGTAGGTGCCACCAAACCCCACCATCTCAGCGATGCGGTTGCCGCGCTTGATGTGAAGCTCACCCCGGAAGAAATCGTCCGCCTAGAAGAACCCTACGACCCACATCCCGTCGCCGGTTTTCGCTAACGGGTTACGACAGGGACTACCCCCGAAGAGCGGCAGTTTGGGCGGTGTCTAGGTATTCCTCGGCTCGCACGATGAGGCCTGCTTCGTTGAGGGTCACGATGACGCAACTGTGGACTTCCAAGGGGCCACCAGGGCCCGTGCCGGTCATGATGGTTTGGGAGACGAAGCCAGTTGGGGTTGGGTACAGGGCAACGTCGGTCCAGGACAAATCCGCAACGGCGCTGTGCAGCCAGGCAATGGTGCGAACAGTATGCCCCGTTGATACTTCCAAACCATCGAAGTTGTGCCACGTCACGGATTCGGGTGCACACAACGAACGGAACAGCTCTGCATCATTGGTTCGTGAAGACGTGGCATAGCGAGCAACGGCGAGCTTCGCTTCGTCAGACAGATTCTCACTCATGAAGTAAGTACGTGAACTTAGTAATTTGACAGTTCAAGCAGATTCGTACGCAAAGCTTTTTTCATGTCGGATTCGCCAAGTGCCACGAAATCGGGAATCCACGATTTCGGTGAGGCAAGACCTTCAGGGTGGGGCCAGTCGGAACCAAGAAGAATTCGATCGGCACTTTGCGGCGCAAATCGCTGCGTGGGGCGAAGCGCCTCATGGAAGCCCAAGCTGAGTTCCATAAGCCAGTAGTGGCAGCAGTAAACGGCGCCGCAGTTGGTCTTGGATGCAACATTGCCCTCTGTAGCGACATCGTCTTCATGGCCGACACTTCCTACTTTGCCGACACGCACGTGAGCATCGGGCTTGTCTGTGGCGACGGTGGCGCAGTGTTCTGGCCTCTGCTCATGGGCTTGTTGAAGTGCAAGGAATACCTCCTTACTGGCGATCGTATCCCCGCAGCGAAAGCTCTTGAACTTGGCCTCGCAAACCGCGTTGTACCCGCCGATGAATTGATGGCGCAGGCTCAGACCTTTGCCCTCCGTTTGGCCAACCAGCCGCGGCAGGCTCTGCAAGAAACCAAGCGCGCATTGAATCTTCACCTACAGGAGATGATCCTCCGCGCCGCACCGTTCGCGCTGTCGGCTGAGAGCGAATCGTTCACCACCCAAGACATCAAGAACACCATCGACAACTTCACAAAGAAGAAGTAACCCCACCTTGACCATTTCCCGTTTTCCCGTAGAAGCGTCACACACCATGATGTTCGCCCGAGCAATCGGCGACCTCAACCCCGTGTATTCAGATGTCAACTCCCCTGAAGCCATCGAGGCTGGCGGAGTGCTCGCCCCACCAACATTCACCATGGCCGGCGCGCAGTTTGACCCAGGCAACCACCTCATTCCCAAGCAAGGCGAACCGTGGTTTGGGTCGGCGAAAGAACCAACCGGCGTTGACCGCTCTAGTGGTGGTGCGGGAGTCGTTCGGCTGCACGCCGAGCAGCATTTCGAATACCACCGTCCGTTGATGGCCGGCGAAGTACTGCATACCGTTGAGCGTGATGGAAAGTCGTGGGAAAAATCATCGAGCCGTAGCGGCGTTTTGAAGTTCGAAGAGAGGTTCATTGACTACGTCAACACTGCATCAAATGAAGTCGTAGTGACCGCCCGATTCGTGAGCGTGCAACCACCAGCACCCACCGCAGCAGCTGAGCAAAAGTAGGAATGACGATGAGCACAAAATCAATCAGCGCAGCATCACTAACCGTTGGTGACTCCCGGACCGAAGTTGTCCTCGAGAACATCAGCCGCACCCAAATCGTTATGTACGCCGGCGCATCGGGCGATTACAACCCACTGCATTCCGACGAAATTTACGTCACCCAAGTGGCCGGCTACCCAACCGTATTCGCGCATGGCATGTTAAGCATGGGTGCAACTGGCCGAGTAGTGACCGAC
>JAYSVF010000309.1:0-2967 GCA_043718695.1 Acidimicrobiia bacterium
TTGCGTTTGTTGCGTTTGTTGCGTTGTTTCCGTTGGTGCCGTTTGCTTCGGTTGTGCTACTCAGGTTCTGTGGACCGTTTACGTCGGCAGCAGCGGTGCCATCGATTGTGTTGGACAAAAGCTGAACCACCGGTGTTGCAGAAAACAGACTCAAGGGTGATGTGACCGCGACAAGTTCCGCTTCATTGGTCTGTAGCGGCACAAGCGAGGAGTTTCGGTCAACCGCTGAATCCAGCGTCGCTTCTTGTTCCGCCGCCTCAGGATCAATCTCAGCAGCGGTTAAGCGAGCCGCATCGCTAAGTTTGCGCGCTTTGTCAGCTTTGGCCGCTTCAAGTATGCGAGCTGCAGGGAATTCCAGGGCGAATTCGTCATCGTCAGTACTTGTTGGGGTGAGGTCAGACACGCTCGGTATCGCCAGGAGTGGTGTTGGCGGTGCGATTACCGCTGGCCTTCCACCCCAAACGAGCCATCCCGAAAAAAGACCAAGAGTTGTGGCAATTGCCAATAGGGCAATCGATTCAATTGTTAAGAACCACAAGGGAAGGCCACCTCCGACCGAAAAACTTCAACGCACATAGGCGCTTTCTCCTTGAGACGCTAGTCCAACGGCCTGCTTTCTCCGTGGACGCTTCCGTTGTTCGGGGTGGCTGAAACGTCTCGTTCAGCTTTGCACCTCGGCTACAAAGCTTTTAAGGAGATGGTGGAGTTTGATAGACGAAGACCACGCGCCGGTTCACGGCTTGCCCTTCCAAGGTGCCATCGCTGGCGATTGGTTCCGCTTCCCCTCGGCCGTCAACCACAAGGCGGGTTGGGTTTACGCCCCTCGCCACGAGAGCTGCTCGAATCATTTCTCCGCGACGTTTGCTGAGTGTCAGATTTTTTGCTGGCGCACCTCGACCATCGGTGTGTACTTTCACCGTGAAACGAGCTTGAGGCGAACCACCAAGTAGCGCGGCGATAAGGTCGAGCGGGTTTTTGGCGCCTGGCAACAGATTTGCCGAACTGTCGGCAAACTCGATCGGTT
This sequence comes from Acidimicrobiia bacterium, assembly GCA_043718695.1. Taxonomy (GTDB): domain Bacteria; phylum Actinomycetota; class Acidimicrobiia; order Acidimicrobiales; family JANYDT01; genus JANMZO01. The sequence continues at coordinate 1,025 of JAYSVF010000309.1, forward strand.
GACTTACCAACACAAAATCGATTTGCGCTGCCACAATGTTGGGATCAAACGGTTGGGCCGTTGTGGTCGTTACGGTTGCGGTGGTAGAGGTTGTTGTTGCTGTCGTAGTCGTTGCCGGTGTCGTTGTTTTTGGAATCGTGGTCGCTGGAGCAATGCTGATAGCGGCCTTTGTCGTTACCGGCACCGCAGTTGTTGGAGCGATGGTGCTGGTTGCTGGCTTTGTCGTTACGGGCCCAGTTGTCGTTGCGCCAGACGTTGCGGCTTTCGTTGTTGGTGACGCACCAACATTTGGGGTAGTGGCCAGAACCCCAACCGACGCAATGGATGATCTCGCGACCGTCGAGGGGGTGAACGTTGAGGTAGGAATCGTCGGGACCGACGGAGTTTTCGTTGACGTTGTTCCGGGCTTTTGCGTTGACGTGGCTTGGAGAATCGTGGTGCTTGGCAGCGTCATTTTCGCTGTCGCCGTTGTCGTGGGAGTAGCCGTTGTGGTGGGAAACGTCACAGTTGTCGACGTACTAGTTGTCAAAGTCGGTGCGCTTTTGGTCGTTCTTGTGGTTTCAGTCGTTCTTGTGGTGTCAGTCGGTCGTGTGATCGTTGCGGTGCTCGTGCTCGTAGCGGCACTTGTGGTGGACTTTACCGGCGGCGGCACGGTAGGGACCGAGGCGATTGCACTGGCGGTCCGTTCCGGAATAGTGGGCACCAACCCATCGGGAAAGGCCGAACTTGTCGCATTGCTGGCAGTTTCCGCTTGATTCTCTGTGCCCGCTTGAATTTCATCGAGTGAATCCGCCTCTCCGTTCGCCGCAGTGATCGAAACGCCAGCAACCGAAACGGTGCGAACACCCCAACGCTGTGCCACTTGCGAACGAACCTCGGCCAGCGCAGCAAACGTGTCGGCTCGTCCGCTCAAAATTGCATCTCGCCCATCGAACCGAACGGTCACTCGGGCATCGCCTGACAACACTGTTTGCATTACGTCAGCTTGGAGATGACGCTCGACCTTTGGTGCCTTTGCGCTAACTCCGATGGCCACGATTGCAACAAGCCCAAGCACTCCAAACAATCCAGGAATCAGCGTGTCACCCAAAGATCTCAGAGTCGCAGAGTCCTGACCCGAGACAGGAGGGTTTTTGCGTGTGTCTGGGAGGTTGTTTTTCGTTCTCGCAAAAATCATTGCCGTACTCGGTTGCTACGTGGGTTCATTCCGAGCTTCGAAGTTCAATGAACACCGGAGTCGTTGGCACCACGGCAATTGAGGATACCTCTGGGTGGTGGCGTTCGCTGGAGGTTTCACCCTCGGTGCCACTTTGCATTTCGCGCCGAGGAGCGCGTATTCCCGAGCCCGCATCGCCTGCATCCAGAGCCTCGTCGTCGCTAGGAAGCACGATCAGGATTTGGTCGTCGGCGGTGAAGCTGGGGGATTCCATCGATGCCTCAGCCATTGCTTTTTGCCAAACCGTTGCCGCGGAAGCAACCTGAGGAGCCAACCGAATACGTTCAGATTGCTCTGCGCGAATAGTAATTTCCGTGAGCTCTCGGCGCGAATCGACAACAAGGCGCTCGTGAGTTCTGCGGAGGTTCGCTAAAGAACTTTCGGCGTTGTGTGCCCGGGCCAGCGCTTCTGCCAAGGCTTGTTCATTGGTAGTTCGGGTTAAAGCGTGATCAGCAATTGCTTGATCAAGGGCGACTCGGGTTCGTAACGCCTCACCCTGTGCCCGTTCGGCATCACCCGCCAACGCTTCATGACGGTCAGCTCGTTTGGTCAGATCCTTGGCTTTGTTGCTGAGCATCGCGTGGCGTAGCGCTGATGCTTCAAGTTCGGCCTCTACCAAGGTGAGAGCACTGCGGGCCACGGAGAGCTGTTCGGTAAGGGGGGCCATAGCTGCGACGATGTTGCGATCATGTTGCACTGAAGCTTGAAGATCAACGATTTCTCGATG
>JAYSVF010000310.1:0-6933 GCA_043718695.1 Acidimicrobiia bacterium
CACCCGCACACCTCTGCCGGGCGTATTCCCACCGACCGGGGTTACCGATTCTTCGTCGATTCCCTCGATGGCCGGGCCCGGCTAGGCGAACCAAAGTTCCAACAAGCCAACCAATTCTTCGATACCGCCCGCACCGAGATCGAGCAGCTGCTATCTGAAACTACCCGCCTCCTTACCGGTCTCACTGATTACGCAGCGGTAGCAATCGCGCCACCATCTGAGGTGGCTACCGTACGCTCAGTACAAGTGGTGGGTCTAGGTGGTGCGGGAAAAACACTGGGAACTGAATCGGCACTGGTAGTTACGGTCCTCAGTAATGGCTCGGTGGATAAGGTCCACATTGATCTCCCCGCCCATGTCACTGAGGCTCAACGAAACGCGGCAACGGCTCACCTAAACCGTCAGCTGCAGGGTTTGTCCTTTCTGTACACCGGTAGCCACCCCTCAAACGCGCCGCTTCTTCACACAGGTGAGCCAACCGTCGACTTGGTATGCGATGCGGCGATGGCTGGTTTACAAGCTCACAGCCGGCCCGAAACCGATGCTGCTGGAGTGTTCGTAGGTGGAACCTCGCGGATGGTCGGTGCCTTTGACACGATCGATGCCGTCCGCCGAGTGCTCAGCACGCTCGAAGAGCATTACGTAGTAATGAACCTGCTGAAAGATGCCCTCGACCGGTCTGGCTCGGTTTCGATCGGGGCGGAGCACGCCAAGGATCTCGCTTTTGAATCGCTGCTTTCTTGTTCGGTCGTAGTGGCGCCGTATCACGTCGACGGGTTGCCGGTTGGAACGATAGGTGTGCTTGGGCCCACCCGCATGGACTATCCGCAAGCGATGGCCGCGGTCAACGCGGTAAGCGAAGGGCTGAGCAGGCGCCTCACCGAAGGTTGATCCGGCCCACTCGGGGTCAAATGAGGGGAATGGGTGCTCGATGGATCACCTGAGCTCGGCGGATGGGGGAGAATAGACGGTCGCTTCCGGCAAGCACCCGAAGCGTGCCCTAACAAGACCCTTCCAAACCAAACTCTGAACCTCGCCTTTCTGAACTCCTTACTGAACACTCCTTCAAAAACAGCCATTCACAAAACAGACCCTGATATTGAACTCATGAACGATTTTTACGAACTTCTCGGAATCGCCCGAAACGCATCCGACGATGACATCAAGAAGGCCTACCGGGCCAAGGCACGGGCTCTGCACCCTGATGCGAACCCCGATGACCCAACGGCGGAAGAAAAGTTCAAAGAGGTTTCGTTTGCCTACGAGGTCCTGAAAGACCCCGAAAAGCGTCGCCGCTACGATCAACATGGTGCTGCAGCGTTTCAGCCTGGCAGCGGTGGGGGCGGCGGCGACCCCTTCGGCGGCGGTGGCCTCGGCGATTTGTTCGATGCGTTTTTCGGCGGTGGCGGAAACCCCTTTGGTGGGGGCCAACAGCGCCGTGGACCATCGGGACCTCCTCGTGGGGCCGATATGGAAACCGTGGCCGATCTCACCTTCGAAGAAGCCGTCTTTGGTACCCGCAGCGAAGTGTCGTTACGTCAACCGGTTCGCTGCGATACGTGCACCGGCACCGGCGCATCGGAAGGATCATCGCCGGTTACCTGCACGGGCTGCAACGGTGCTGGTGAAGTTCGCCAGGTGCGCAGAACCATGCTGGGCCAAATGGTCACTTCGAGCCCGTGTGCGCGTTGTGGTGGCATGGGGCAGACCGTCGAGAAGCCTTGCAACACGTGTCGTGGTGAGGGCCGGCGAACTGAAGCGCGCACCTATACCGTCGATGTTCCTGCTGGGCTCGATAACGGCTCAACGCTAAGGCTCAATGGTCGCGGTGCCGCAGGCCCACGTGGTGGTGCCAATGGTGATTTATACGTACACCTACGGGTTAAGGCGCATGAGCGATTCCAGCGTGATGGCGCCAATCTGATTGAATTGCTCGATATTCCTATGACTCAAGCAGCACTAGGCGCGCATATTTCCTATGAGACGCTCGATGGAATCGAAGATCTTGTCGTTCCTGCCGGGACCCAAAATGGCAAGGTGTTTAGACTCCGGGAACGCGGCGTACCCATGCATAACGGTCGTGGACGCGGTGACCTTTTGGTGCAGGTCAGCGTGATCGTGCCGACGCAACTTTCCAAAACCCAAGAAGATCTGCTGCGCACCATTGCTGCAGAACGAGGCGAAGAAGTAGCGACCCCGGATAAAAGTCTGCTGGGCAAAATCCGCTCGGCCTTTCGTTAGCTCCAGAACGTGAAGGTCCCGGAGATCATTGATCATGGGTGGTACCCCCGTCGTCACGATCCGCGGCCGTTCGTGTTTCCGTCGACCTTTGTGGTGATCCCAGTTCTTGCCGGGTCCTCATGACCAACAACCCGCAAGCCCCGGCCGACGTCGATTCCAAAGCCCACGTTCTCGTTGCCGATCTCGATTGCGTCACCCTGTCAGACGAACACCTTCACCATCTGGGACGCGTACTGCGGCTGCGCAGTGGAGATTGCGTGACGGTCACCAACGGTCGAGGTTCTTGGCGGTCGGCCAAGCTAGGCCCCGGATGGCCAACCCGATCTGATGTCGAATGGACCAGCGAGATCTCGTTGGTCGAGCGGCGCCGAGATCCCGTTTCGGTAGGTTTCGCGCTAACAAAAGGTGACAAACCCGAAACCGTGGTGCAGAAACTGGCGGAGCTCGGAGTTGACCGGATCGTTTTGTTCGCAGCTGAACATTCGGTGGTTCGGTGGGAGCCAAACAAAGCTGCCCGGAACATTGCTCGGCTTCAAACCATCGCGGCAGAAGCGCTCCAACAAAGCCGTCAAGCTTGGCTAAGCGAGGTTTCCGGACTTGTGACCCTTAAGGCGCTGGCTGGGCAAGCGAGCGATCAGTTTGGGTCAGCCACGCGTGCTGATCGTGGGGGAGAGCCCCTCCTGGCCACCCAAGCTCGTTTCGTACTCATAGGTCCAGAAGGGGGATGGGCTCCTGGCGAGCGGGATCTTTTTCCTGAATCCGTCGGTATTGCCCCCGCCGTTCTTCGGGCCGAGACCGCAGCAATCGTGGCCGGTGCGCTCTTGGTTGCTCGAGCTCCCCTTAAGACGCACCCACCCAGCCGCGACTACGAACAGTGAATGTTCCAGCGAAGCCACTTCTGACTGTGGTTTTGTCTCGGATCCACCTACCGAGCGTGGTTGTGCGGTACAGTGAATGTTGTTACGGCTCTGCGCGGTGATTCAAGGTTGTAGAGCCATTCATTGAGAGTGTTTTGTAACCGAAAGCAACTGAACTACGAGGGAAACCCATGCTCGAAGAAGAACAGGACGACGCCAGCTATACCGAGCAGGTTGGGCTACGGCTCCGCGGTGTACGCCGGTCAAAACGCTTCTCGTTGCACCACGTTGAAGTGGCCTCGGGTAAGGAATTCAAAGCTTCGGTTTTGGGTGCCTATGAGCGCGGGGAACGGGCAATCTCGGTGCCTCGTTTGCAGCGTTTGGCCAGGTTCTATGTAGTTCCCGTTGATCAGCTTCTGCCGCCGATGGATGATTCGCCTGCCGGGGTTGGCCCAGAAGTTGGCGATCGCCGTGTGCCTAGCCGTGGGATCACGATCGATCTCATCCGCCTAGAAGCTATGTCTTCAGCTGATGCAGCGATGCTTTCCCGTTACCTGCAGCGGATCCGTCAGCAACGCACGAACTTCTCCGGTACGGCTCTCACCATTCGTCGAGAAGACCTCAATGCGCTCGCTGTTTTGCTTGAATCCGATGCCGATGCCGTGGAAGCCCGTATCGGCGCCATGGGCTTCGAACTCGCCCGGTAGGTAAATCAGTAAAACAATCGTCTGTAAGCCTCTCGCCTGAGCGGCTATGGCTAGCCGGGTTATTCGCCTGTTAGGATATCTGCCCGATTTTTGGATGCCGATTCTTTTGGCGTTCGATTTAGCTGTCGTTTATCCGCACGGTTTTGCGAGCTCGATGTTGGTCTTTCGGATCGGCGTCTCTTTGCCGTGGGAATCAAGGGCCTCCAAAGGACAGTTGGTCATCGACGCCGGTTCATGAGTTGCCGCAGGGTGTGCCAAATTGTTTAGACGATGCCTTCGATGATGGAACAACCGTTTGGTGTCTATGTGCACATTCCGTTTTGCGCCCGTCGGTGTGATTATTGTTCGTTTGCCATTTGGACGGATCGAGGTCATTTGCAGGTCGCCTTTGTCGATGCCGTAGTTGCCGATATTGAGCGGGCAGTCGCTGGCGGTATGCGGTTGGCGGATACGGTTTTTTTTGGGGGCGGAACCCCCTCGCTCTTGCCGGCTGAACTACTGGTTCGAATCCTCGACGCAATCCCGCGCACGCCTGGCGCCGAAGTCTCCGTTGAGTGCAATCCCGATGATGTTTCGCCCGATCTTTTCGCCACCTATGAGGCCCATGGTGTTACCCGGGTAAGTCTGGGAGTGCAATCGCTCGTTCCCGAAGTCCTTGTTGCCTTGGGTCGCTCCCATAACGTGGAAAATGTGAACAACGGCGTCGCTTGGGCGAGAGCAGCCAAGCTTTCCGTGAACACCGACATTATCTATGGCGGGTCCGGCGAAACGATCGATAATTGGCTCACAACCGTGGAGGCGGTGCTCGCGCTTGAACCCGATCACCTCAGCGCGTACGCCCTCACGGTAGAACCAGGCACCCCACTAGCCCGCGACGCTGACCGTCACCCCGATGACGATGACCAGGCTGACAAGTACCTCCTGGCCGACGAGCGATTGAGCGCAGCGGGTTATGAAAACTATGAAATCTCCAACTGGGCGAAGCCTGGTCACCGCTGTCGCCACAATCAGATCTACTGGAACCAGGCTGACTACCGAGGGTTTGGTTGTGCCGCACATTCCCACGTAAACGGCAGACGCTGGTGGAATCTTCGCACCCCCGATCGCTACATAGCGGCAGTGAACGCGAATGTTTCCACCGAGGCTTCATTCGAACTGCTGGGTCCTGAAGCCCGTCGCATTGAAGGTTTGCAACTTGCGCTTCGCACTCGGTTGGGTATTGCGGCCGCTTCGTATTCCGCGGGCGACCTCGATGATTTTGTGGGCGGTGGTCTCTTGGAATTTTGCGAACGGACTGATGGGGAACGCGGAGTTCGGCTAACCGTTGCTGGGCGAATGATGGCCAACGCGCTTTCGCTCGCCATTCTCGGCGCGTAATGCCGAAACTGGCTGTCCGTAACCGTGATGCGTGGCGTTCATTGTGTGGCCTGGATTGGTTGTGCGCCGTTTTGCTGTGACGCACGTCGGAACCCTAATCAGCCTCACGCTGCTAGTATCTCAGCACAACTTGGTTTGAAGCGGGCTCCTTGCGAGCCCCACCCAACCACCGAAGAGCCGCAACCGTAGTCGTTTGACTGCACCTGCAGCCTGGTGACCTGGGTCGATTGTGTTCCTCGGCCGCTTAGCGGGCGTGGGTCGTGATGCTTTGCGCCGACCCACCAAACCGATTTACCGAGGAGTGATGCCGAATAGCTACCGCCGATGAACCCCGCCGCAACGAACGAATTCGTGTGCGCGAGGTACGCCTGATAGCCGCCGACGGTGCCCAGCTGGGCATTAAGCCGTTGCCGGAAGCTCTGCAGTTAGCCCGCGAGGCTGAACTCGACCTGGTCGAGATCGCTCCAATGGCTAACCCGCCGGTCTGCAAGATCCTCGATTACTCGAAATGGGTCTATGAGCAGCGCCAGCGTGACAAGGAGTCCCGCAAGAAGTCGCAAGCCGTTGTGATCAAGGAAATGAAGTACCGCCCGAAAATTGGTGGCGGCGACTTCGATACCAAGACACGCAAGGTTGGCGAATTTCTTGAGGAAGGGCACAAGGTCAAAGTCACGATCATGTTCCGTGGTCGAGAAGTTGCCCACCCTGAGCTCGGCATGAAGATCTTGAACAAGATCGCCGAGACCATAGGTGTGGCCGCCAAGATGGAAGCCATTCCCAAGCTCGACGGTCGCAACATGGTGATGGTGCTCGCTCCCGATAAAAAGGCGCAAGTTGCCGCCGCAAAAGCCGCAAAAGCTGAAGGACGAACCGTGGTCCTGGCATCGATGCCTGATGCCGACCGTGTGCAAGTTCCGATTGCTGGCGCTGCACCAGTAGATGAGCCTGTCCCGGCTCCGGTCGCTGAAGCTGCACCCGCAGCAGATTCACCAAAAGAATAAGTTTCCCGGTCAGCGTGTGCTTGCATGCGCAGGCCACGTCAGCCCCATCGGCCTTGTCGCTCCTAGGAATCACTAGTAGCGGCGAGCGTTGATCCGAGCAACGGAGTTCTCCAATGCCAAAGATGAAGACCAACAAAGCAGCAAAAAAGCGCTTCCGCCTTACCGGTACCGGCAAGGTGATGAGCGGTCGTGCGTTCCGCTACCACAAGCTTGAGCACAAGGCCTCGGTTCGTACCCGTCGCCTCGCAAAAGACTCGGTGCTATTCCCAGCCGATGCTGCCAACGTTAAGAAGATGCTCGGTCTGTAACGACCGCTTTCGAGTCACCCCATCGCCTGCTTGCAGGTTGGGCGTGTGTCCGGGCCGGTCTGAGCCTGCACCAATACAGACCACATTCACATTCGTTTTTTTACCGCGGCCGCCCAGGTTTAGCGGAACTGTCGAAAGGAGCGTTCAATGACTCGTGTAAAGCGGGGCGTTCACGCCAAGAAGCATCACAAGAAGGTCCTCGAAGAAGCAAAGGGCTACTACGGCAATAAGAGCCGTACCTTCCGCTCAGCCAATGAGCAAGTTCAGCATTCGCTGCGTTATGCCTTCCGCGACCGCCGTGCCCGGAAGGGCGATATGCGTGCGCTTTGGATCCAGCGCATCAACGCGGCTACCCGTCTTTCGGGCATGAGCTACAGCGTTTTCATTAATGGGCTAAAGATTGCCGGCGTAGAGGTCGATCGTAAGGTGCTGGCTGACTTGG
>JAYSVF010000032.1:0-13492 GCA_043718695.1 Acidimicrobiia bacterium
AAGCGTAAATCCTTGCGTAGTGTTTTCCTCCCGCTTCCCAGCACCACTGCGGAATTCACACCGAAATCACTACGTAATGATTTACGCGCACACGCACTAGAACTTCGACCTGGGCAAAACTAACGTGGCAGTGAGAGCAAACCGGGCGGGCCCTTTTGACCAGAAGGCGTTTGACCTGCCTTTTTGCCGAGACGCTTCGTGAATGAACGGAGAGGGACCGACACCTCGATCTTGCGGTAGAGACATTTGTCATGAGCGGGAATGACAAACGGGTCCGATGTCGTTAGCATGAGTAGACGCCGGTAGCCATGTTGGCACTGGACGTGAGAAAGGACGTGTTCGCCATGAACACTGCATCATCTTCTTCGGCTGCGCCGGTGCCTGCCCTTACGGCTAGCGAGAAACCCGCCCGCGCACCCCGCCGCATTACCGCCCCGGCCATCATGGCTAGCAAAAGTGGGGCCAAAGGCACCAACACACGTCTCGTTATGGTCACCGCTTATGACGCACCAAGCGCCAAGATCGCTCACCGTGCTGGCGCCGACATGATTCTCGTTGGCGATTCACTGGCCATGGTTGTTCTTGGTTATGACGACACCTTGCAAGTAACCACCGAAGACATGGCCCACCACACCGCTGCGGTGACTCGGGGCCTCAACGTTTCCGAAGCCAGCGGCTGCACAAAAGATCGCCCGTTGATTGTTGGCGACCTGCCGTGGATGAGCTACCACCTTTCCACCGCCGACGCCGTTACCAACGCCGCGAAGTTGATGCGAGCCGGAGCCACGTGCGTGAAGCTTGAAGGTGGACGCAAGCGCCTCCCGGTTATCCAAGCGATCCTTGATGCCGAAATCCCCGTCATGGGTCACATCGGCCTTACGCCACAATCAGTCAATGCGATGGGCGGATTCAAAGTACAAGGCCGTCAGGCAGGCGCAGCTGAGCAATTGATCGCCGATGCAAAGGCCCTTGAAGCTGCCGGTTGCTTTGCCATTGTGCTCGAAGCCATCCCTGATGCTTTGGCGCGTGTCGTCACCGAATCAGTCAACATCCCAACCATTGGAATCGGCGCCGGCCCCCACTGTGACGGACAGGTTTTGGTTTGGCATGATCTGCTCGGACTCGACGATCGCCTAGCCCCCAAATTCGTTCGTAAGTACGCTGAGCTTGGCCTCGCTGCGCAAGAAGCCGTTGCTGCCTACGCGGCTGATGTACGTTCCGGCGCCTTCCCGAGCGCGGCCGAAAGCTACGCGGCATCCTCAGAACTCACCAACGCGTTAGTGGAATTCACCGGTGCCGATATAGACGAAGAACTCTTCGCCGACACCGACGATCTTCTCATTGCCCTTTACGGCAGCAGCCGTTAAGGAAAAACCGGTTGGCCTGAGGGCTCGCTCGGTCTTCGTCCCACTCGTTGTTGAGGGATTACAAAAGGGCGAACAACAAGGCGCCCAGCTTGTCGACGTCCCTGCTACAGGTTTCGAGTTCGTCTGCTTCAACGGCCATGGTGAATGTGCCGTCGCTGCGTTGCGCCACGATACAAGGAACATTGGTTTCCGTAAGTGCACGTATGATAGTTGGCTGATCGTTACGGTGGAAGAGTTCAACCGGAACAGGAAGCGAGGCAACACAGGCCTTGAAATCAGCGCGACCTTTTAGCTTGGTCCCATGGGTGAGATCGCACAATGCGCAACTTGAAGTGCCAAAGAGTTTGCCAAACAGGTAACGAAGCTCACCCACGATGGTGCTATCGGCATCGTAGACGCCAATGAATTTCACCACTTTGCTGGGCGCGCGAACATCGAGGTTTGAGGGCATAGCAAGAGGATACCGATTTTCCCTCTGCGTGAGGTGGCGTGATTCTCAGCGCGTTCTAAACCACTGAAATTCCACTGGGCGAGTGCTGAACAATGCGACCTAGACAAGTCGCCAACTGAGCATGCGGAGCCAAAGGAGACATCCAGTCGCATTTGTTCAGCAGTCTCCTAGCTCGAAACGCTTCGCCACGGCGTGAATTTCGCACCAGAATGAGTGGATGGCCAACGGACGATTCGCGCCCAGCCCAACCGGCGATCTGCATATCGGGAATCTCCGTACGGCCCTTGTGGCCTGGTTGTTTGCTCGTACTTCGGGCAGCGCGTTCATCGTGCGTATGGAAGACCTTGACCGGGTCACCTCCAGTGTTGAACATAGTGTGAGCCAACTCAATGACCTAGAAACCCTTGGGCTGGATTGGGATGGCGAGGTGGTGTTCCAATCAAACCGTTTTGATCGATACTTCGCGGCAATCGATCAACTCAGCGCTGAAGACTTAACGTATTCATGCTTTTGTAGCCGACGCGAAATTGCCGAAGCGGCCACGGCACCCCACGTCCACTTACCCGATGGTGCGTATCCGGGTACGTGTAGAGATCTCACCGAGACCCAACGCGCTGATCGATTGGCCGAACGTGGCAAAGCAGCCCTTCGCTTGCGAGCCGAGGACACCCAAATTCGTTTCGAGGATCTCATCTGTGGCCCGATCGTCGCCCGGGTGGATGACTTTGTACTTCGCCGGGCCGACGGGGTTCCGGCCTACAACTTGGCGGTAGTGGTGGATGATGCTGCACAACGAGTCGAAGAGGTGGTGCGTGCCGACGATTTGCTCTTGTCCACCCCACGCCAAATTCACCTCGCTAACCTTCTCAAACTACCAATTCCCTCATACGTACACATACCATTAGTGGTGTCCACTGCGGGCGTGCGTTTAGCGAAGCGTGATGGTGCCGTCACCCTGCGGGAACGTTTGGCAATGGGTGACACACCACGGGAGGTTCTCTCGATGCTGGCGCACAGCTTGGGTATGGCCGAAGAGGGTGAAACTATTGAGCCAGATGACTTGCTCTTCCGCTTTGACCCCGATGCACTACCGAAGGACCCTTGGGTGTTCGATCCCCAAGGCTGATCCTTGCCACCGACATTATTTGGTTGTTGGTTGGGTGGTTGGTGGTTGAGGCCGGTTCAGTGCCTGCGGTCAGCGTTGGGTGTGTCGGTTGTTTCTGCGCCTGGGTTCCCGACGGCCTTTTGCTGAGCTGTCTTAAAACCTGGCTGCACCGGCCGTTTCCAAGGGTCGCCCATTGTTCGGCTCATCATCATGTACACCGCAGTCCACAAGGTTTTTGTAAACGGGTACACAAGTACCGGAACCCCAAATCCAACTACGGCACCGACAATTGCTAATTTCACGAGGGGAGGGTCAGGGAGTGTGGCGGCGAACCCGATGACTAAGAAGGCCATAAGCGCAGCGAGAGTGATAGCGGTACTCATGACGAATGCCCCGAGAAAGAACCCCTCCTCGCGTTCAAAGTAGTAGGTACACGTAGGGCATTGCGGAACCATGGTGAACCACCGTTTGAAGAGCTTGCCGCCGCCACATAAAGGGCAACGGCGGGTCAGTGCGCGCCCCAACAGTTTCGTGGGCTTCGGCATTCGAAAAGGCGTACCAGTTAGCACCCAGATCACACTACGACGAGTGGCGTTCTTGGGGACCACGGAATGGTGCCAAGGAACCGTGCGTCGGTCACACCGCCAAGACGATCAGCACGCGTGGAAATCACCAACATCGCACCCGATGGGCCTTGTAAAACTTCGTCGTAACGAGCCCCACTCGCAGGTCCCTCACCCAGACGAGAAACCGAGGAACTCCCCGCACTTGCCACGGCATCGCCTAGACCCTGGATCTCGGAAGCTCCACGCCCAGTGGCGTCTGACCCGACCGCTTCAGCCTCAGAAGCCGTAGGCCCAAGGATCCATACCGATCGAAAGGTTGCATCGACCCGCACTGGTGGACCGAATGTACCGTTACGACCAATCACTAAGAACCGCGTGAGCGCACCGGCAAGATTCCCCACGTTGGCGCGGGCTAGGTCGAGGGCGAACTCGTCCCCAAGACCTGCAGCAGCCAGGGCTATCCCCGTACCAGTAGATTGCACCAACCGACAGGCTTCAGCCGTTGAGGTGCAGGGGATCTCGTGAAGGTTGTGCGCAGCGATGAAGGCACTGCACTGCCGAAAACCTTGAGGATGACTGTAAACGGCGCCACCCGGAACCAGCTCATCGCCGGGTGCCATATAGGCATCAAAACGCACCGGCACATCAACAACCCCACCAGCCACAACTAGGGCTGTAGGCGACGATAAGACGTTGGCGGCCAGGTCAACTAAACCGCTCGAAGAGTTGGTGATCGGCACCACGGCAACATCAACGTTTCCATCGACAACCGCCGCCACAATGGCCGCGAATTCCGGATACTCATGGCGGGTGATGTCCACCGGTTCCGAGGCAATTCCGCGTGCTTCAACCGTGCGGAGCAACCGCCCTGCTCGCCGTGCGGCAATATCTGAAAACGTCCCCGCGGGTCCAAGGAATCCAACCCGTGTAGCGCCACCTTGAGCGAGCGGAAGCACCACGCCATCGGGCCACAAAAACACGTCATCGATCCGGTTTTGAATGTCGCGCTCTAGTGCGTTCATGTTGCGATCCATGCGGGCCCACACTCGCACCACGCATTCACGTTCGCCGATCCGTACTTCTTCGGAAATCAACTCAGCGTTGCGAACAAACGGCACGCTGGCAATCACCCGGGCGGCCGAAGCGCCAGCAATTGATTCGGGGATGAGAACCTTTACGCCGCGTTGCACACTGGCCAACCAGGCATCAAGCTCGTCTTCGGTTTCTCTTGTTGACAGAACCCGCACCCGTCCCAAACTGAATTCCACCGTCTTCGCTTTGCCGCCAATACCGAGTTTGCGCGCGTTTTGGACCGCCGCATCATCGAGCAGGAGCGCCGCTTTACCCTGTGTACCTACGAGGAGGTCGTCAAGCACAAAAGAGGTGGCCGTTACCTTGCGGACACGTCCGACATGGAGCCGCTCTCCTTGCCCGGCTTGTCCAATCGTGCGGACGGCGATCAACTCAGCAGCCCTACGTTGTTCAGCCACCCGTGCCCGGGTCGATTGCACGGCACCCGTTGCCAGGGTTGCCGCCTGCTGCATTTTTGTGAACAACCCGCTCGAAAACGGTGCCCGCACGGCACTCAGATACTCAGTGAGCGGCTGGTCGGCCGAGCTGTCGCTTTTGGAACCGGTAACAGAAGCTTCAACCGCCGCCTGTAATCGTGCCTGCGCCTCGGTCATTTGTGCACTTACGGTTTGGTTGTTGTCGGCCACCTGGATCGAAGCAATCGTCGACTCTTGGCCCGGAGTAAGTACTCGGCTCGTCAACGACATCAGCAACTCAAACACCGGCGTGCGGTTCGCCCACAAATCGCGTTCTAAATCAAGCCCGGAGCCGCCGATAACTTCAGCAAAGGTGAGCAACGCTTGATGCGAAGCGGCCTGCACGTAGCGCATGATCTCGTCGTGGCGTTGCGGTGCCAATTCATTAACGGTGCCGCCGGCCGATTCAATGGCCGACACCAACCAACGATGCGCGTTTGGATCAACAGCTGATGGACAAACGGCGAAAATCTGACCCTCAGGACTGTTAGCCATAATTCCAAACAACGCATGCAAACCAACGTTGATCAACCCCGGCGCAGCATTCTCCAACGTGCGAGCAGCCGTCGCCCGATCCATCGACGTATCAACCACAATCGCGCTTGGATGTAACAACGGCAACAGCCAAGCCGCCACCGAACCCAACGTCGCCACCGGAACCGCCAACAGCACGCAAGTATTCGGCCGTCCGAGAAGACCCGAAGTATTCGTTTCACCAAGAACGACTGGTGGCTCCCCGAAGACTTTGAGTGAGACAGTCCTTGCTGTTTGCAGAATTTGCGCAGTCACGACCGGAGCCGAATAGACACCATGGCTTGGAGCGATCTCGGCAGTATCGAGCAATGTGACTCGGTTCCAGTTGGTTCCTCCAAGCGGCCCGTCGCTTAGGACGTGCTCGCCCAACCAACGCCCAATTCCCGCAGCCGCCCCAACAACAAGCAACTCAGTCGGGTGCGCAAAAATAGCCAAGGAATAGTTTGTGCTTGTTTCCTCCTGGCTTTTCACGAACTTGAGGTTATCGGCGTTCGGGCAAATCGAGTGGACTATTCGAGTTGGGCGGCGAGGTCGGCGATAACGGAACGTTTGCCTTCGGCGTGTTCCCAGGCGTCGCCGATGGTTTCGTGATCCACCATTCCGAAGAGGTCTGGCTCAATGCCCAGCACTTCGGCTAACCGTGCCTTAAGAGCCTCCGCAGAGATCTCGTCGCCATAGGCAGCGAAACCTTCAAGGCCATCCCACAGGGTGGAAACAGGGGCAATTGGTTCGAGACCTTGCGAGAGAGCCAATGCGCAACTGCCGAACAATTGCGACGTGGGCACGCCTTTGGGTTTGGCGTAGCCCGCGACGGGATGCATGCGCCATTCGATGGTGAGATCCCCAGGACCATCATCGCGTAACCACACTTGCGAACCGTTCACATAGGCGTCAACGGGTTCACCGAATAGATTGTCGAGAGCGACAACTAGGGCATTGGAAATACGCCAAACACACGTTGCTTCAAGCATGAAGAACCGAATCCCTAAATGATAAGCGGGCTTATCGCCCGGCCGCCGCGTGAACGGTGGCGGCCTGAACGGCAGCAGCGTGATTGGCATGGCCTTCAACATCGAGCTTTGGTAACAACTTGTCAAGCCAGTTTGGCATCCACCAGTTGCGGTTCCCAAGCAACTGCATGGTGGCGGGAACCAGAACAATGCGCACAATCGTGGCATCAAGGAACACTGCAGTGGCGAGACCGATTCCGAACAACTTGAGCGTGCGGTCTCCCATGATGAAGCCCAGGAACACGCACACCATGATGGCGGCCGCGGCGGTAATGAGGCGGGCGGTTGAGGCGAGTCCCTCGACTACTGCTTCGCTGTTGTCTTTACGAATGTCGTATTCCTCTTTGATTTTCGAAAGAAGAAACACTTCGTAGTCCATCGACAATCCAAACACGATGGCGAACAACATCATTGGCGCCCATGGTTCGATCGGGCCAGCTTTACCGAGGCCAATCAAGGAACCGAGGTGACCTTGCTGAAAGATCCAGGTGACCACGCCGTAAGAAGCGCCAATGGAAAGCAGGTTCATGATTACGGCTTTGAGCGGAACCAGGATCGATCGGAACACGGCCATAAGCAGCAAGAAACTCAACACCAAGACCGCACCAATGAACAAGGGTAATCGTTTGGCAATCGTGGAAGAAAAGTCGATTCCACCAGCTGTCCAACCGCCAACGTAGGCCTTCAGACCGGTACCCGAAATTGCCTCAGGGATAACGGTTTTTCGAAGGTCTTTTACCAAGATGTCGGTCGCCTCTTCCTGCGGTCCTGTAGTGGGAAGAACGGTAAGTATCACTACCTTTTTCGCCAGGGACCGAAAATCTGGGGGGACAACGAAGGCGATGTCTTTGGTCTTGGTAATCGCGCCAACTAACTTCGTAATGTCGGCTTCGGCGTCACCCGTGGCTCGCTGTGCGTCAACGGCAATGATCAACGGACCATTTGAGCCGGCGCCAAAGCCCTTAGCGGAGAGGTCATAGGCCTTGCGGGTAGTGGAGTCTGCCGGATCGTTGCCCCGGTCGCTAAAGCCCAGTCGAAGATCTTTCACGGGGATAGTAAGCGCGATAAGTATTGCGAATCCTGCTACGGCGAAAGGAAGGGCTTTGCGTTGCACGAGCCGGCTCCACTTGTGCCAGCCGGTCTCTTTGTGAACTCGTTTGGTATCAACCAACTTCGCGCGTTGACGTTTGGAATTGATGTGGTGACCAATGAAACCAAGCATGGCTGGGATCAACGTGATCGAAGCCAGCACGATGATCAAAACGGGCATCGCACCCGCAATTGCGATGCCATTCACGAAATCGAGACCCATCAGGAGCATGCCGAGCATCGAAATCAACACGGTCATACCAGCGAACACCACAGCCTTGCCTGAGGTCCCAAGCGCACGTACGGTTGCGTCGTGGGGGTTGAGCCCATGGGAAAGTTCTTCGCGGTAGCGGGTGATGATGAACAGCACGTAATCGATACCCACACCGAGCCCGATCATGGCTGAAAGCTGGGTAACAAAATTTGGCATCGAAACAAACGCGGCCACCAATTGCACGAGCGCTATGGCAATACCAACGCCAAACACCGCGGTGAGGATGGGTAGACCCATTGCGATTAGCGAACCAAAGGCCAACAGCAAAATGATGACTGCGGCAAACAAACCAAAGATTTCCGATGGTGGGAATTCGAACCTGAAAAAGGCCTGTCCACCAAACTCGGTCGTTACGCCCGCCGCACGAATATCATTCGCCAGTGCAGGCAGGGTTTGAGGATCTTTCTGGAAATCGATCCCATCAACAAATTCCAACTCAACAATGGCCGTGTTCCCATCCTGGGAAATCCGTGGCTGAGGAGAATCAAAGGGAGACACAACAGATTTTACAATCTTGTCCTTCGCCCTGAGCTTGGCCAAGAACGTGTCGATCTCTGCCTTCTTGCTTGCCACGCCACCTTCGGCCACAAAAACAATCTGACCATTCGCCCCCGAGAGTCCGCCGGAAGCTTCTGGAAACACTCGCTCGATCAGGTCAAAGGCCTTCTGCGAATCTGAGTTGGGCAAATCGCCACCCTGCTCCGAGGAAAATGTTCCACCTGCAGCCGTTGCCAACCCAAACGCCAGTGGAAGGGCAAGAATCCAGGCAAGCAACACGATTCGTCGACGGTGGAAACAAAATGAAGCAAGGCGCTCAAGCATCGAGAGTACTTTCGGGAGTTAACGGTTGGGGGTTTGACCAGCAACTGTTCGCAGGCACGACTTCGGAAATAGACACCAGGTGAATCACGCAGCAAGCAAGCGGCAAAGCCGACCCGCAAACAGTGAATGATTTAGCCAACCGGTTCGATTTTGAGGGCCTTGATGACTTCTTCAACCATCTTTGGATCCTCTCCGTCAACCGTCATCGTTGTGCCATCGTCGAACCGCTTCGAATACGTGGTTACGTATCTCTGGGATACACGATCGTCGATTACGCGGTGCCACACCTCCCCCGCAAGAGGGATTGACTTCCCCTTAAGAGCTAAGGGGTCACGGAGCTTGCGCGCTAAAAACTTGTCGTTGGACTGCCAGACGTGCAACGTTTTTCCACCACCCTGTTCGGGCAAACCCGGTGTGGTGTACCAGGTGTTGAGCTGAAACGCCTGGAAACCCTGATTGGAATCGGGGGCATCGAGGAACGTGCGAACTAAAGGTGCCGAAAATGGCAGGTTCTTGGGCAAACGAACTTCAAACGGCACATCCTTGACGGCTTTGGCAAGCGCCTTTTTGGCGAGTGAGGTTGCGTTGCCGCGCTCGTTGGCCTGATTGGCTCCGTTGGCGATCAGCGAGAGCGCCAAGACGGCTGGAGGCAGGAAAACTAGCCACGTCACCGGTATACCTCGCCACTTTGGGACTTTGGAGCGAGGAAGCTTTACGGGCGTTTCAGGCGAATGTTGGGCGCCCGCCGTGCCGGTATCCATCGAAACAGCTGAGCTGGTCACAATATTCAAGGGTACCGGCAGGGGAATATTTCACGGAAACGAAACAGCCTCACAACTGTGTGTTCTATGGCACGCACGATCCTCGCCCCGTTCGTCTCGCGATCGGTTCTCCCTCAACGGGCAATCACTCCTTCGCAACACACGAATTCGCTTTCGCCGGTCTCAACAAGCAAAGTTGTTGTCATTATGAACCAGTTGAACTTTGCGTTGGCTTTTCTCCGTATCGCCGTGGGGGTCATGATTGCCATCCATGGATACGCCCATGTTTGGCGTGGTGGCAAGATCAAGGGCACTGCTGCTTGGTTTGGCAGCATAGGGATGCGTCCACCACTTGTGCAGGCATGGATGGCTTCAATCACCGAACTGGCTTCCGGATTTCTCCTCGTAGTGGGATTCCTTACGCCGCTTGCCGCTGCGGGGGTGCTTGGGGTGATGGTCGTGGCCTTCGTAACGGCACACAAAAACAACGGCTTCTTTATTTACAATGCAGGGCAGGGCTGGGAGTACGTGGGGATTATTTCGGTTGCGGCAATCGCCATCGGTGCGCTCGGTGCAGGAGAATGGTCCTTCGACAATGCGTTTTCAATCGATTTGTTTACCGGCTGGAAGGGATTGGCCACAACCGCAATCGCTGGCATTGGTGGGGCCGCGCTCCTCCTGGCTACCTGCTGGCGCCCACCGGCAAAACCGTGACAACCACTTTGAAGCCGAGCTGGGAACGCCGCAACGTAACCTGAGATCTGACAGAACCCAACACACCTAATAACCAGCCCAAATTCGTCTTCAAAAAAGGAACTCGATCTCATGGCGCTCCATCCCAACGGCATCAATCACCTGGCACTCTCCACCCGGAATATCAAGGTGCAGATTGAGTTCTTCACCGACGTACTTGGCGGCGAACTCAAAGCGCTTTACTGGATGCACGGGGTCGCAAACACCTTTCACGGGTTTGTAGAGCTCAGCTCTACTTGCTACATCGCCTTCCAGCAGCATCCCGATAATCCCGCGGAACCACAATTTGGCATAACGCACGCTGGAAATGCTGGCGGACAGGTAACGGCGGGAACCATGCAGCACCTTGCCTTCAACGTCGACACACTCGACGATTTGTATGCCATGCGTGACCGTATCCGCAGCCGTGGCATCCCCGTCATCGGCCCTATGAATCATGGAATGTGTCAATCGATGTATTTCGCGGGGCCGGAAGGTTTGGCCCTTGAAGTTGCCTGCGGCCGAGACATTGACGCACGAGCCTGGATCGATCCGGAGGTCCAAGCCCTGGCGGGAATAAGCGATGAAGAAGTTGCTCGGTACCTTGCCCCCGTCGGCTACGAGCGCCCTGCGGTGGCCGTGCCACAACCGGCGTTTGACGCGTCGAAACCTAACTTGCAGTACCCGCCCGAGATCTACCAGCGGATGCTCGGTGCACCCGACGAAGCGATGTGGAATGCCGTGACTTCCGAACCCCCCGTGGCAGTTGTTTGAAAAGACTGCTTGTGTGAGCAACTGGCCCACGGCCACGAGCAGCCCGGTCTTTCGCAAGTTCTCAAATGACAAAGGGCACGTGACGGGTTAGGTTTCGTCCGTCCTAAATAGTCAAAACGCAACTCGGAGGGTTCATGGAGTCCAAAAGCCATGTGAAATGCAAGTTCCCGTGGTTGTGGTTGTTGCTACCCCTGCTGCTCGCCCTTCTTGGTGCGTTGGTGGCGAACAGCCTCATACAAAACGACCTCGGCAAAAAATCCCGCAATGGGCTCAAAGCTGCTGGCATTTCCGGTGTCGCTGCCAAGTTCAGCGGTCAAGACGTGACCCTGAGCGGCCCCGCATCGCTGGAAGCCTCCGCTGTGGCCAAGGTAAAGGGGATCTCTGGCGTTCGAAACGTCAAGTACATAGTCACCGGTGGGGATGTTGCACCTTCCGATGAGACGGTTCCAGCCGAAGCGGTTGAAACACTTGCTGCGGTTGAGACAACGGTTGACGCCCCCACTGAAACGGCTGCGCCAACCATTGCCGCTGCGCCACAGACCACCGTTGCTGAGGTAGCTCCCGCAGGCTCACCGATTGAGGTTGCCGCCTCGATTGATGGCAAAAAGGTTGCCCTCACCGGGGTTGTTACCAGCGAAGCGCAACGCACTGGGTTAGTCAACGCGGCAAAGGCTGCCTATGGCGAAACCAACGTGATAGACGAACTCACCGTCGTTGGGCCTTCAACACCCGCCCAAGATGCGCGCATCGTTTCGTTTGGCGAACTCATCAAGCTTTCGTCCACAACAATGAGTGACGCCAAGGGCAAAGTAGGCGACACCATGCTTTCCCTGTCTGGCTCGGCGTTTACTGAACTCGGGAAATCCAGTATTGGGGAACTAGTGACCGGCGCAGGTGGCACCGCAGAAATTACGGTTGCTGCTGCCCAATCCGTCGCCGAAGTCCAAGAAAACCTGGCGACGATTTTGGACCGTTCCGGCATCCAATTCGATACGAACTCCGCAGTGATCAAGGCGGAGTCCATCCCGATCCTGGACAATGCCGTGGCTTCGATTACCCAGGAGTTTGCGGCCTTCCCGAACATCAAGATTGAAGTTGGCGGCCATACCGACAATGTGGGCGGGGCTTCGGCGAATCAACAGTTGAGTCAGATCCGAGCACAAGCAGTACTCGACTATCTGGGATCAAAAGGTGTCGACGCGACCCGTCTGACCGCAAAGGGATACGGCGCCACCAAGCCAATCGCTGATAACAAGACCGAGATTGCTCGGGCTACCAACCGTCGTATCGAATTCACCGTTTCCGGGAGCTGAAAAAATGGGATACACCTTAATAACCACATGGTTTCTGCTGGCGATCGCCGCAATCATCGGCTTCATCGTTGGTTGGTTCCTCGCTAAGAAACTCTGCAAGTGTGATGACAGCGCACTTCGAGCAGAACTGAACACGGCAAAAATTGAAGCCAACGAGAACAAGGCAAAAGCGCAAGGGCTCGTTGGCCAACTTGATACCCATAAGAAAGAAGCGGCCACGCTCAGAGATTCCGGTGGCGAACTTGCCAAGTACACCAGCCGTATCGGTGAACTCGAAGCTGCCGCTGCAGGGGCCGCTGCCGCAGCTGCTGCGGCGACTCTGGCTGCCAAGACCAAGCACGATGGCGAACTCAACGCCCTAAAGCTGAGCTGACGGCTGCCACCACGAAACGAGCCGAGTAGAAGCCGTTGCGTGTTACAACGTTGAGGGTCGAGTTCTCGCTGGACGACGCAGAATCCATGCGGCCCCAACACCGCCGAGGAAACCAAAGAGGTGACCTTGCCAGCTCACGCCAGCGTTGGTGGGTAGCACGCCCCACAGCAATCCGCCGTAAACAACGCCCACGATGGCACCAAGAACGATCTGTCCAACACGTCGGTCAAAGAACCCGCGGGACAGCAAATAACCGAGGTAGCCAAACACCATGCCGCTAGCGCCCAAGTGCACCGAACCAGCGCCACCAAAGAGCCACATGCCCAGTCCACTACAGGCACCAATAATCAAGTTCGCCTTCACAAAACGTGCCACACCGGCCAAAGCGATAAGTACACCGAGGATCGCAAACGGCACCGTATTGCCAATGAGATGCTGCCAACCGACGTGAAGAAACGGGGCAAAAGGAATGCCCCTCAAACCCACGATGGATCTTGGCTGCACGCCGTAACGATCAAGGCGATTCCCAACAATGGTGTCCAAGAGCTCTGAGACCCACATCACCCCAACGAGCGAACCAACCGCAGTAACTGGGGCCCTTGCGTCGCTACCAAAGCTTTTCAACTTGGGTTCCGAAGCACTAGTTGACACGACGAATCCACCTCGAATCACTCGAGCGTTTTGACTGGCTCAAGATGCTGGGGGCCCAGCGCTCAAACGAACAGCCGCGGTGATGGGGAGAGGTTTCGTTGAACGTGGCGAGAGGATCGGTCA
>JAYSVF010000311.1:0-17147 GCA_043718695.1 Acidimicrobiia bacterium
GCGCACGGATCAATCCATGCTCGACACGCAACCGCTCATCGATGGCTCAGCCGGCGCAGCATTCGTCCGCCAACGACTCACCGAAATCCGCACGGCAAGATCCCTCAGCGATCGGCAGAACCCGTCGACTTAACGGTCGCAAGATCTGCGAACAGTAGGCAGGAGTAAGGTTTGGTGATGGACCGTTACTTGGCGCGGAGTCGGTGGATCGTTGCCGTGGCCTTGGGGTTTTGCTGCCTTGGTTGCGTGGGATTGTTGTGGATTCGCCAGGGCACTTCGCGCACGGCGGGCATGGGTTCGTTGGTGTGGAATTTGTTTCTTGCCGCCGTTCCGTTTCCGCTCGCATGGGGTGTCGATGCACTCACCCGTCGTCGGCGCGATTGGCCTGCGCTTCGATTGGGGATTGCTTGGCTGCTGTTCTTCCCCAATGCGCCGTATTTAGTGACCGACCTCGTGCATCTCGAAAAGGTCGACGGGGTGCCGCTGTGGTTTGATGCGCTCGTGTTCGGTGCCTTTGCGGTCACGGGGGTGTTGCTTGGTTACGTTTCGCTGTACCTGATTCAGATTTCGCTTCGTCGGCGTTTTGGGCACATTGTTGCAGCAGCCGTAGCTCTGGCATCCATCGGGCTTGGCGGGTACGGCCTTTACCTCGGGCGCGTTGAGCGCTGGAATTCCTGGGACGTTTTGGGTCGCCCTGGCGTTTTGGCCCGTGCGGTTACTGGGCACCTCACCAACCCTCGTTCCAATCCCGGCGCCTGGAAATATTCGTTTGCCTTCGCGCTCTTTCTCGTCGCTGGCTACTTGGTGTTGTGGGCCCTCGTAGCTGTGGTGGTTGCCGACGAACGCACCCGAACCGATCCCGTTCGCTAGTTCCGGCAGGCGCCTGTACTTGTCGAAGGCCTTTCCAGAGTGCGGTCAATTTGCCCGCGAGCAACGGGTCTATTGACCGGACTCCCCGATGCCACACCACACCTTGCGCGGTGAGCAGCCGTTCCACTCGGCGGATCCCGTAAAGCTCGACCTCGAAAAAACATCTAGGCCCATGCACCAACTGCAACGGAGGGATTTCTTGATCGAGCTCGACCCTCGTTTACCAAGTCCAGTGCTCGACCGATCTGCAAGGGTTGCTGCAACCAACCAAGATCGTTCCAACAACGAAGGTCGAACACTCCAGACTCCTGGCCCAGCCAAAAAGGGCCGGGACTCAGAACGCCGCAACACTTGGGAGAACGGATTTTCCGGCGAGTTCGATGGCGTCGAAGAGTTCCAGATCGGGCAGGCCGCCCATATCGAACATCAGAATTTGCGTAGCGAGGCGCAGGTTTTCCTGCATCTGGCCCATGCGGTCAACAATTTCCTCTGGTGAACCACACATCGCCGTATTGGCCGTCAGCGCCTCAAAATCGAAGCTACCTAGTCCGGACATTCTGCCGCCCGAGGATACAGACTGCAGTTCGTTGACCCATTCGATGTACGCCCGATAGCGAGGTTCCCAAATCTGGCGGGCGCGTTGTGATGATTCATGAATGTACGTGTGCGTACAACATCCAATTCGCTTGGCCGATGGTGGATGCCCGTAGTGTTCCCAACGAGCTTCGTAGTAATCAACGGCTTTGCGAAACATGTCGACCGTGCCAAACACCGTCGGCAACATGATCCACAGACCCAATCGCGCCGCAAGGTCAATCGATTCCGGCGACGCGCCGACGCCTGCCCAAATGGGTGGCCGCGGCGTTTGCACCGGGCGAGGATTCACGGTCACGTTGTTGAGCGGTGCGTGATGCGCGCCCGTCCAGCTGACACTTTCGCTTTCCCAAACCTTCACCAGGATTTCGACGTTCTCCGCAAACACTGCGCCAGCGTGGCGGGAATCTTGATCAAACACTTCGAAGGTGTGCGGAAAGAACGTTCCTCGTCCAATGCAAGGTTCGACCCGTCCACCCGAGAGCACGTCGACGGTTGCGTAGTCCTCAGCAATACGAATGGGATCAAGATTCACGCCAAGAGCGACGCCGGTCGACAGACGCAACGTGGTTGTTCGTTCGGCAATGGCCGCGAGAACCACCGGCGGGGCCGACAAGATGTAATCGCAGAAGTGGTGCTCGCCCAGATGCACGCTAGTGAAGCCCACTGCCTCAGCGGCAACCGCTTGTTCGACCAGATTGCGATGCCGCAGTGCATGCGTCCGCCGTTCGCCCGTTACCGGATCCGTTATCAAATCGCCTAACGAGAGCAGCCCGACTTCCATTTGGCGAGGTTAGCGCCAACGCGGAACTGACGAGAAGTTGAGATAGCCCAGGCCAATTCAGCGGCGGTTACATAGTCCGAAACGGTTGAACAAGATCGGCGTAGCGGGCGAGTTCCGGATCGTGTTTACCGACGAAGGGGATCATCACGATCGTGTCGGCACCGGCATCGATAAGTGCACGGAACATTGCTTGGATTTGTTCTGCAGTTCCAGCGGCGGCGAGTTCATCAATCCACGCATCAGGAATAAGATCGGCAAGCTCATGGGCAGGCAAACCGAGAGCCGCGAGACGATTTGCCTCTTCGGTTACCCCCATTGGACCAAGCGTCCACGCAAGCGACCCATCGAGGATCTTTGGCGCAATAGTTTGACGCATGACCATTCTCGCGTCGACGAATTCTGAACTCAGCATGGTATTTACAAACACGACCAGTTCATGCTCGTGTGGAATCTCTGCTGGTTCAAATGCTGCTCTCTTCGTCGAAGCTACGCCATTTCCTGCGGGCTGCGTTGGCGACTGCTCTGCGTGTTGGTTGTTCGATTGGTTGGCGGTGGCGGTAGCGCGACCTCGATTAATAAGCGCACGTGCATCTCTAACATAGGTTGGTCCAATCCATTCGCACAGAATCGTGCCATCAGCAATTCGTCCGGAAAGCTCGACAGATTTTGGACCCGTCACACCAAGCAACACCGGCGGCACCTCAATCGCGGGATGCACCAGCGCAATGTCATCAACCTTCACGTAGGTGCCATCGAAGTTAACTGACCCACCGCGAATCATCTTCCGTACGACCGTAGTTACCTCTTCGATCGCCATCATCGGGCTAGCCACCCGTTCCCCAATCTGGCCCATCCACACCTGCAAGCCATGCCCAATTCCGGCAGCAAACCGTCCCGGAAACAACCGTGCCAGCGCCGAAACTTCCATCGCCGTGGCCGAAGCATTGCGAAACACCGCAGGCATAATCCCAAGCCCAACCCGGACCGTTTGCGTAGAGGCCAACACCACCGCGGATGGACCAATCCCGCCAGCCCACCGCAAATCCTCAACCAACCAAATATCATCAAACCCCAACAACTCGATGTACCGGGCCGAACCCACCAATTCCTCCGGCGGCCGATTACACGTAATCATCATCCCAAAACGAGTCATCGCCAAAGCCTCCCAGATTTCAACCCACCAACCCGCAAATCAGATCGTTGGTGAAAACTGCTGGCGGACCGAAAGCTCGTCAGCAGGTACCTCTATCCTCGATACCCGGTGCCAGGAATCCGCTCGGTCCACTCCGCACATCGGTGCGTTTCAAAAACCGTTTCAGTCACTGGAACTGACCAGTACTCGGCTTTGGACTGAACCGAAAGGTAATGCTCTTTTGCGTTTCGATGGCACTGCATCCCGCTGAAGCCATTGCCCATGGGCGAGTAGTCCGAATACAGACAGGTAAAGCAAGCCGAAATTCCAAGCTCAGAAGAAGACATCAGCTTTTCCATTTGCAGGAACCCGTGCTCGAACCCATCATCGCTGCGAACTGCAAAAGTCTCACCACCGATCGCAACACGAAGATCGAATATGTGTCGACCATTTGCCTGGTCAAGACGAAACTCGACGATGCTTTCCACCAGAGCTCCCCCTTTCCGCAGATGGATCGGCAGGCTCCAAGTCAACGCACCGGCACTGATATCACCGCGCTCAAAAGATTCTTGCAAGGCCGAATACCCCTCCGAAGGTTGCAAACAATCAAAATCTCCACCCCTCCACTCGAACCCCCGAATAACTGCTCGAATTTCAAAGCGTGGTGGCTCCAAAGGTCCCCTACGTTCGATTGGAACAAAGCGGAATACGACCGATTCCGCTCCTTTCGAGTCGGAATACGTGCCCGTCACTTCGAAGCCCACGAAGCTGGATTCAGAAGAGTCGTCGTTCACGAATTGATCCCGTTCATAATGAGCCAACCGTTCGAACCGAGTTACGGCTTGAGGATGGGGCGGTTGCCGAACAGGCGGAGGATGTCGGGGGCTTTGTCGGTGGGGACGAGAACTTCTTTGCCGTCGATTCGTTCGCCGCGGGTTGGGATCGTATAAGGCTTTAGCTTCGCTGGATCAAAAGCGCGCATATCATTTGCTAGGCGGAGGATTTCGCTGGGGCCTAGTTGGTCGTCGATCACCACTGCAGATTGCAAAGACTTCACGGTTGAACGCACGCGGAACGGATTAGTGAAGCCGCGCTTGCGAGCCTGAGCAAGTACCTCGCGAATGAAGGTCTGCTGACGCGCAATCCGCCCAAAATCCGAAGAAGGATCCGTCACCCATTTGCCATTGGCATCTTGGGTTTGGAATTTCCGGCTGCGCACGAACCGGGTGGCCTGCTTACCGGTCAGAAGATTGCATCCAGCCGGTTGCAACAACCCACTCACCGTGTCGCGACTGGGCTTGGCAAAGCAGATCGGCACCCCACCAATCGTGTCGACGATCTTCTGAAACCCCGCAAAGTTGATCACCGCACCGTGATCGATCGGCACACCAAAATTCTCGCGGATCGCCGTAATGAGCTCGCCTTGTCCGCGGGCATACACACTGTTGATCCGAGCTTTCGTTGTCGTCCCCGGAACCGTGATCCAAAGATCGCGAGGGAACGACATCAACCACGCACGACCACCCTTGGCGTCAATGCGCAAGATCAAAATTGTGTCGGTCCGCGAACCGGCCGTTTCAGGCTTGTCCTTCCCAAACTCAATTGCTTGTTCAGCCGTGATTCCGCTGCGATCGTCGAGACCGACAATCAGATAGTTCTTTGTGGCTGCATCACCAAAATACCCATCGGGACCAATGTCGCTTCGATCGACAATATTCTGCTGAGCGTTCGCCACATCGGCACCACTTGGACGATTCGTACCCGGTGCGTTGGGCGCATCTGCAGCTGGCATAGCACTTGGCAAACCCTCAACCGTCTCGGGGCCGCTTTCATCAACCGGATCAACCTCCCCGTCTAAACCTGGATCAGCTGCGGGATCAACGGATAAAGGCTGAGCCGAAGGCGGACGAATCGACCCAGCTTCGACTCCCGCATCTTTGGGCATTTTGAACGTCGGAATCTTGGAGAATTCCCAGTACACACTGCCAGCGCTAGCGACCGCCACCACCAAAGCCACGAGCACCGGAACCACAAGATACCGGAGCCATTTTCTGCGGCCCCGTCGTCCCCCGCCTTTTCGTTTTGAATCCTTTGGATTTGAAATCGGCCCTTCACGATTTGTCCCGCGGCCAGACTCCGATGATGACTCTGCGCCGGACCCATCGGGACTGCCCAAACCAAGATCCGTTTCAATCCTGGAAAGAGGCTCGCCGGCTCCTCCAGAGGTCATAGATTCCGTGGTCATTACCGCTCCTTGGGTGCCGACGGTAACGGATCGGCAACCATCCCGTTTATAAACCCCGTTAGCCCAAACATCTTCACAGCAATTCTTGCAGCAATCTCCGTGACAACGCTCCGCTGCTCCAACCAGGAAAACTCCAGCCCGGCCAAGGTGACTCCAGAATGCCGGGACTCCGTTGTGACGATTTGTGCTCGTATCCGTCACATTCCGTCACAACACAAACTTCGTTTGATTCACGCACGGGGAACCCCGGCCGGCCAACACAAAGAACGTGCCAGAGCCACCAGGCTTAGGAAGCCGAAACCACCTTGGCGCCAAGGACTTCGAGCTTGTCGACGAAACCTTCGTAGCCGCGGTCAATGAGGCGAACATTGCGGATCGTGGTTCGACCCTCGGCCAACAGCGCAGCGATCACGTTGGAGAACCCAGCACGAAGATCGGGAATAAACAGGTCGGCACCCTTGAGCGGAGTTGGGCCATGAAACTCCGCAAGGTGACTATGGCCAAGCCCGCCGAAACGACACGCCTTACCCTTCGGACAACCCGAAGAAACCCGAATGTCGGCACCCATCTGCACCAAAGCCTCGGTGTAGCCAAAACGGTTTTCGTAGACCGTCTCGTGAATCGTCGACACACCGCGGGCTTGGGTGAGTGTGACGCCGATCGGGGCCTGCCAATCCGTCATCAGGCCCGGATGTACTTGGGTTTCCAGATCAATGGCATTGAGCTCGTCGGCCTCTCGTTTGAAATGAATTCCCTCCGGCGAAGCCGTGAACCGTCCACCCAGCATGCGATACGCACCAAGGAACGACACCATGTCCTCAACCCGGGCATTACGCACAAACACTTCACCATGCGTCGCAATGGCCGCACACGCCCACGATGCCACTTCGAGACGATCCGGAATTGCGACGTGCTCATAGCCATGCAAACTGTTCTGGCCGTGAATGATGATGGTGCGATCGGCGCCGAACATGATGGCCGCACCCATTTTTTGTAGCACGGCAATGATGTCGAGAATCTCTGGCTCGATGGCCGCACCATGCAAGGTGGTCGTACCTTCCGCAAGCACAGCGCTGAGCAAAACCTGCTCTGTCGCACCCACGCTGGGGAACGGCAGACGGATTTCGCAACCCACCAAACGATCGGCCTTGATATACCAACCATCGGGTTTTTCGGAGATGTCGGCACCCAATTGCTGAAGGGCCATGAGGTGCCAGTTGACCTGACGCTTGCCAATGTCGTCGCCACCCAAACCGGGAATGACCGCCTCACCGGTGCGATGCAACAGCGGGCCACACAGCAGAATCGGGATACGACTCTTGCCGCTGAATTCACCGAGGCGATCGACCGAAAGCGGCACCACTTGCGCTGCTTCAACGGTTACTGAGCCGGCCCCGTCATCGTCGGTCTCCACGGCGACACCCATGGCCCGCAACATGTCACTCACGATAAAGGTGTCGGAAATACCCGGGGTGTTGTGCAGCGTGCACGGCTCGGTAGTGAGCAACGCCGAAACCAGCTGTTTGGAGATCGAGTTCTTCGCCCCACGAACGCTCACTTCGCCCTTCAGCGGATGTCCACCTTCGATCACAATCGTGTCGATAAGCGGGAAACCGGGTTCTCCATGGCGTGCGGCAGGCATCCTCCCAGCCTACCGGCGCATCTGTGCGCAAATCGGTGATGAGACGGTGACCCAAGACCTCCTTGATACTGAACCGAAGCTCGAGGACTGCGGCCAAATTTGCTTCGCCAGACACACACCTTGCCTAACGCCGTCGGGCCGACTCCGTCACCCTTCGGGACGGTGTTGTAACCCGACCGGCAAAGCCGGATCGGCACACCTCGCAAGCGGGGCCCCGACTCCATCTGACGGGCCCCATCTCCGCTTCGCTTCGAGTCCCGTCAGGGGTCCTTGTCCAACCGGCAAGCCGGATTGGGGCCCCGTGCGGCTGAACGCTTCGCAAATTTGCCTCCGTCCTCGACTTCTTTGCGTTCCAGGCTGCGCGCGCAGCTCTTGGTCCCCTTTGAAAAGACAAAACCTCGAACCAGCGGCTGTGAGTCAAATAGTGCCCGCGTGTTGAAATAGTGCGTCAACAATTGGACGCGCAGGCAGTATTTGGACACACGCTTATCGCCAAAACGATGTCGGCAGCGCAACCCACCCACCGAAACCAAAACGGGGTGGTCCAGTAGGGTCAGGTTCATGATTTCGGTGATTGCTGGTGGTGTTGGTGCGGCTCGGTATTTGAAGGCGTTGTTGGAAGTGGTGCCCGGCGACCAGATCACGGCGATCGTGAACACCGGCGACGACACGGTTTTCCACGGTCTCCACATCTCCCCCGATATCGACACCGTCGTTTACACAACCAGCGGCGCCATTGATGCCGAGCGGGGTTGGGGCTTGGGTGGCGAATCGTGGACGGCCATGGAATCCCTCGGCCGGTACGCGCCCTATGGCGCACCTGATTGGTTCAACCTTGGCGACCGCGATCTAGCGACACACCTTTGGCGGACGGGACAGCTACGGGCCGGTCGCTCCCTCACCGACATCACTGCCGACCTGGCTTTGGCCTGGGGCCTTGGCATCAAAGTGCTCCCCATGACCAATGATCCCGTCGCCACCTTTGTGCAGACGGCTGAGCACGGCGAACTGGCTTTTCAGGAGTATTTCGTGAAGCACCGTCATGGGGTTGCGGTGTCCTCGGTTCGGTTCGCCGGGATCGAATCGTGTATCCCAGGGCCGAGTGTTTTGAGCACCATTGCTTCCGCCTCACGAATCGTCATTGCGCCTTCAAATCCGATTGTTTCGATAGGTCCCGTCCTCGACGTCCCCGGGGTTCGAGATGCCCTCATTGCCCGCCGGTCCGACGTGGTGGCTATCTCCCCCATCATCGCCGGAGCTGCGCTGAAAGGCCCCGCTGACCGATTGCTCACCGAGCTGGGCCACGAATCCTCCGCCCTCGGCATCGCCCGCCTCTACTCCCCGTTCGCTGGCACACTGGTAATCGACACGCTCGACGCCGCCCTAGCCCCGGCCATCGAAGCCCTCGGCCTGCGCTGCATCGTGACCGACACCATCATGAGCCAACCCGGCGTCTCCGCATCCCTAGCCGCCGCCACTCTCGCCCCCTTCTAGGCACAGGAACTCACCTGGCTCTCCGAATGCTCTGTGCCCTACGCTTGGTGGCGTGTCGCTTTGGAAAACATCATGAACCGTATTGAGCTGATTCCGATTGAGGGAATTCCTGAGGTTCGTCCGGGCGATGTACTAAGTGCACTGATTATGGCGGCGGCTAATCCTGAACCGGGGATTCGCGATGGCGATGTGATCGTGGTGACCCAAAAAGTGGTCTCGAAAGCCGAGAACCGTTTGGTACCCGTCGACCCCGATATTGAAGATGATCACAAGCGCTATGTCCTGGCCGAATCGGTCCGAATCTTGCGACGACGACCAACCCCGCGTGGCGAACTGATTATCAGTGAAACCTCACATGGCTTTGTATGCGCCAATGCCGGCATTGATCTCTCCAACATTGAAAAGGGTTTCGCCGCACTTTTGCCGGTCGACTCGGATTACTCTGCGCGCAGAATACATGATGCGATCAAGGGCCAAATGGGTATCCACGTCGGCATCATTATCTCCGACACGTTCGGACGAGCCTGGCGTAAAGGCCTTACCGACGTCGCTATTGGTTGTGCTGGTGTAGCAGGCGTGGTTGACCTCCGCGGTACCGAAGATGCCCAGGGTCGCGAACTGCACGTCACCGAGGTTTGCGTAGCCGACGAGATCGCTGGCGCCGCAGAAATGGTGATGGGCAAAGCCTCAGGCATCGCCGCAGCCATCGTGCGCGGAGTGAACCCGCTGTGGTTACGCGAAGGCAGTGTGCGAGAAGAAATCGTCCGTTCCCCCAACGAAGACCTCTTCCGCTAAACCAACCCGGCAAACCATCGTGCGAAACCGACCCTTATTGCGGTCAGTTTGGCGCAATAGATTTTTCCGAAATGCTGAACCCGACGCGAATGCGGCGATCCTCAAGTGGGGCATGCAACGGCAATGTGTGGCGTTCCAAAATGAGAGATTGGTATTCCACCCGGTTATAACCGGTTCAGATACCAAACTCGCCGGCGTGGACCGGCTGAACCTACGGGGCCAAACTAGGCCGGGGGCATGGGGAAGCGGGTGCCGTCGAAAACGGTTCCTGCTTCGACAACCGCACCGTCGCCGATGACGCAGTAGTTGCTCAACACAGAGTTGGCGCCGATGGTTACGTCGTTACCGATGATGGCGTAATCGAGACGTGCGCCGGAACCAATGGAAACACCGTCGCCAACGACTGAGTTGGCGATCGAAGCGCCTGAAGCAACAGAGCAACCGGTTCCAAGCACACTGCTTACGACCGAGGCAGCAGCATCGATTGTGCAGGAAGAACCGAGGACAACCCCGTCGGCAGATTCTTCGGCTGCTTGGTGCAGGTTGGCTTCCACGTACGTGGTGGGGATACCCGCGTCGATCCACCACTCGGTGTCTTGGGCGGCGAACAACGTGCCCTCGGCAACCAGCAGCGGGAACACGCCACGCTCTATGGAAATCCGTTCACCGTTTGGTATGCGCGCAAAGAATCGCGGTTCCAGAATGTAGGTGCCGGCGTTGATCCAATCGGTGGGCGCTTCGTCACGTGGAGGTTTCTCCACGAAAGCCAACACGCGACCATCAGCATCAATGGGCACCACGCCAAAGGCTGAAGGGTCCTCAACTTGGGTTAAAGCAATTGTGGCTTCGGCACCAGAGGCTTTATGAAACGCCAAGAGCGCACCCAAATCACCGGTGAGCGTGTCGCCATTGACGGCAATGATCGGCTCGGGCGAACCGTCGAGGAAACCGGCTTCTTCAGCAGCAAAACGAATCGCACCACCGGTATCGAGCGGACTGGGTTCCACCGCATAGTGGACCTTCACGCCGCCAACCATGCCGGTCGGGAACTCTTTCAGGAACGCGTCGGGCTTATAACCCAGCGACAGCACGGCATCGGTGACACCGAATTGGGCAAGGTGGGTGAGCTTCCGGGTGAGCATAGGAATGCCCGCCACGGGGAGGATCGGCTTTGGCCTTGTAAAAGTGAGCGGGCGAAGACGAGTTCCCTCGCCTCCCACCAAGACGACGGCACGCAACCGAGGCGTTGCCTGGGATGAGCCGTTCGTCATCAGGTTACGGTTTCTTGGTAGAGGCCGGAACCGTTGCAGCCACGGTGGCAGCGGGGGCGGCCGAAGAAGGAGCAACCGATGCAGCAGCGGCACCAGCAACTGTGGTTGCGGTTCCCGGCTTCACTTCAACCTTGCCATCGTCGCCGACCACAACGTTGGCGCCATCTTCGCCAACCGTGACCGACTTCGTAGTGGAATCGGTGGCTGCGGTGGGAGTTGGAGCGGTCACATCAGAAGGTGAGGCGAGTGCTTTTTGCGAAGGAGGAATCGGAACTTTCGTGCCTTCAGGGGCGAACACAAACGCAAATGCCGAATCCTTGGTGATCTTCAGCGAACCAAAATCGCCGGTGTAACGCACCGGTGAGGCCGTTGCATCACGCCAGTAGAACACCGAAACAACGGCCTTCTTATCTTTCTTGGCGCCGCACTTGTCTTTGTTCACATCGAGCGTATTGAACTGGGTTCCGGTGCTGTTCTTGATCCACGAGATCTTCTTGGTGCTCATCGACATCTTGGCCGACTCAAAGAATTTGCTCAAGCGAGCGTTCTTGCCTGCACCCTTGCGCCCAAACGGATGCGTATGGATCAAACCGTCTTCGTGAGCGTGGATGCCCAACGGATCAGAGAGCGAGCCGCCGTCGAAGGGAGCTTCGTAGGTGTCACACCGATAAATGCCATACGCCGCGTGAATGTGCGTGTCGCTGATGAGATCGTTGAGCTTCTTCTCAGCAGCAGCGACCTTCTTGGCATCAGGCTTCTTGGCCCGAGCGAGCGATTGGAATTCCTTTTGGGCAGCCTTCACCTTCTTGGAGGTTGACCCGGCATAGGGTGCCGTTTCCAGCACCGAACGACCAATGATCGAGCCGACCACCAGCGCAATACCAGCGATGCAAATACCGATCACCGAAGCATTGAACGTGGCCGACTGCGAACGCGCTTTTCGAGCGGTTCCACCTCCGGCACTTGCTGCTTTAGCGACTTTTTTGTTTCCAGACGACGTTGCCACGGCGAGAAAGGTTACTCGCCATACCTCTCTACCCGGTTCATGGGCAAATGTGCGTGGGTGTGTCGGCGTTAGTGGAGTTGATGGGTGCTGTCAGGGGCCCTGCGGCGGAGGAAGCGGGAGGTGGTGGAGGCGAGGGTTCGCAGGGCTAGCCCCAGGGCGACCGCAGGGAGCATCAGGCGACGGGGGCCGGTGGCGGTTCGAGCCTCGAAGCGGAGCAGGGATCGGTGGTGGGCGACGATCATGCGGGTTGGCCGTTGTTCACTCGACCCGCCAATGTGATGGGTGACGAGGGCCTTTTCTGCCACGGCTACCGACCACGCTTGTTTACCGAGCCGCCAGCAGAGATCAACATCTTCGACGTACATGAAGTAGTCCTCGTCGAAACCACCAACTGCATCAAAAGCCGTCCGCCTCAGCAGCATTGCGGTTCCAGAAACCCAGTCGATCCGGCCCGGGTTGAGATACCGGCGGCTCCACGGATTGTTGGGGGTGATGAGGCCAATGAAGGCATGCCCGGCAGCGTCGATCAGGTTGGGGAACGATCTGGCGCTCGGGTAGCGGGTTCCATCGGCATTGAGTACCTGGGGGCCGACGACGGCTGTGCCCACGTTTTCGTTCAGTATCGCAACCAGCTCACCAATGGCTTTGGGGTCAACTTCGGTATCGGGATTGAGGAGGAGGACGTAGGGTGCGTTGGTAGCGGCAACCCCTCGATTCGCAGCCCGACCAAACCCCAGATTCGCCCCAGTTTGCAGCCATTCCACGTTTAGGTGTTTGGCCACGATGGGTTTTGAATCATCGGTCGAGGTGTTATCGACCACCAAAACCCGGTTGACTGCTGCGCTCCCATCGACGGGTGCACTGTTTTCGATGCTGGCTAGACACGCGTCTAGAAACCGTCCAGCGTTATAATTGACGACGACAACATCAACCATGCTTCGCTTGCCAATCGTTTTTCTGCCCATTGGTGTTGTTTCGGGTCGCCGCTAACAACCCCAACCCAGCACGGTATGCGCGCAGACATTCACGCCCCCCTGGTCCCGCGGTCCACGCGGCCAAGAAACTGGAGCCCGACCGGTCCATGTGAACTTGGGTCGCCGCTAACAACCCCAACCCAGCACGGTATGCGCGCAGATATTCGTGACCACGAACCCGTGCCGGCTCAAACGCACAATTCGAGGAGACGCGACGATCCTCGATCGAATGGATAACTACTGATGACTCCAACCCGGCATCGTTCGCTCGCAGACAGCTATCGCACCCGATGGATCGGCAAAGGTTTCTGTGGGAAAGGGTGCTTAACGAGCACCCAATTCCACAAGTTCTGAGCACAGATACGCTCACGACAGGGCGGCGACGGTGGCTTTTAGGGCGGCGTCCCAGTGCGGCATGGCGGCGAAATCGATACCTCGAAGGGCGGCGTTGTCGAGGATGGAGAATGCTGGGCGGGGTGCTGGACGGGCGGGCAGCAGCTCACTGCTCGGGATTGGCTTCACTCGCTCGGGATCGTGGCCGGCGGCGGTAAAAATGGCTTTGGCGAAATCGCACCAGGAGACGGCGCCGGCATTGGAAACGTGGAAAATTCCGGGCACTCGCGAGACGGCAAGGCTTCGCATCGTGGTGGCCAAATCGGCAGTGAAAGTAGGGCAGCCGATCTGATCGTCGACAACGGTTACCGGTTTAGCTTCGGGGTCGCGGGCTAGGCGCAGCATGGTTTTGACGAAGTTGTTGCCGTACTGCCCGCATACCCAGCTGGCTCGAACGATTGTGGCGTTGTGTCCGAGGATGGCTTGGGCTTCGTATTCGCCGCCGAGCTTGGAACGTCCGTAGTGCGAGATAGGTCCTGTTGCGTCCCACTCGGTATAGGCACCGCCGCCGGTTGGTCCGGTTCCGCTCCCATCAAACACGTAGTCACTGGACACGTAGATCATTCGCGCACCTACTAATGCACAGGCTTCGGCCACGTTGCGGGTTCCGAGCGCATTGGACCGATAGGCCTTCTCCGGTTCGGTTTCACACCCGTCGACATTGGTCCAAGCCCCGCAATGCAGCACCACATCGGGCCTCACCGCGCCGAGCACCTGCAACGCCTGCTCCCGATTCCCCGCATCCAACTCACTATGCGCGCAGAGCGTCAACTCATCACCCGCAGCACCACACACCCCCGCCAACTCCGTCCCCAACTGCCCATTAGCCCCAGTAATCAACGCACGCATGCTCAACACGTTACGTGACGGCACCGCCGGTACATGGCTGGGCACGGTCGACGTCATCGGTGCGGTCTGCAATTGGGACGCTAGGTCGGTCTATTCACCCGTCGTGAACCGGTCTATTGACCGGACTCGGTTGTGTAGCCAGCCTTTATGCCTTGAGGGCGGCGGTGGCGATTTTGCGGAGGTATTCGCCGTAGGTGGATTTGCCGAGGGCTTCGGCTAGGTGTTGGAGTTGGGTCGCGTCGATCCAATTGTTTTCAAAGGCGATTTCTTCGATACAGGCAATCTGCACGCCCTGGCGATGTTCGAGAACTTGCACGAAGGTGGAGGCCTCAAGAAGCGAATCATGGGTGCCGGTGTCGAGCCAGGCCATACCGCGACCTAGACGCGCCAAACGAGCGGTGCCAGCGTTCACGTAGTGCTTGTTGACGTCGGTGATTTCGTATTCACCACGGGCGGAGGGGGCCAGATCCCGGGCGACGTCGAGGACGGAATTGTCATAGAAGTACAGACCGGTAACGGCCAGGTTGCTCTTGGGTTCGGCGGGTTTTTCTTCGATCGACAGAATCTTGCCCGACGAATCAATCTCGGCCACGCCATAGCGCTGCGGATCGTTTACCTGGTAACCAAACAAGGAGCATCCGCCTTTGGCCGCGATCGCTGCAACGTTGGTGGCGAGTACATCGCGCAGACCTTCGCCGTAGAAAATGTTGTCGCCAAGAACCAGGCAAACACCGTCATTGCCAACATGATCACGACCGATCACAAACGCTTGCGCCAAACCATTGGGAACGGATTGCTCTGCGTAGGTGAACTCACATCCAAGATCCCGTCCGTCACCCAAAAGACGCTCAAACAACGGCAAATCGTGCGGCGTTGAGATGATCAGGATTTCACGAATCCCGGCTAGCAGCAGCACCGAGAGCGGGTAGTAAATCATCGGCTTGTCATACACAGGAAGCAATTGCTTGCTCACCGATTTCGTTACCGGATGCAACCGAGTACCACTACCGCCAGCGAGAATTATGCCCTTCATGGCCGTTCACCCTACTTTGCGGACGTTGGGATGAAAGGGTCAAATGACCCATTTCCCTTGTGGCCTGTGCACTTGGGAGTCTCTCGCTAGTCGCCAAGACCTGAACGCGAGCTGCGATCGTTCATCGGCGATCTGGTTTGACCCACCCAAACGCCACGTCTTTCTTGCGCCTTGCATCCTGCCAGTTCTAGCCCGCGGCGATAGGACGGATGTGGACTACGTCGGCGGCGCTGATGGTGTGGGTTGTGCCGTCTTCGGTGGTGACGAGGAGTTGACCGTCGGTGTCGATTCCGGAGGCGGTTCCGATGATGTCGGAGCTTGGCATCATGGCTCGAACTTGTCTGCCGACGGTTATGCAGCGTTGGCGATACGTTTCCAAAAATGCGTCGGGGCGGTCTTCAACCTCGGTGACTTGACGTTCGAACTCTGAAAGTAAAACGTTGAGTACTTCGTCGACGGAAGGGCTTTTTGGCAACACCGGTTCCAATGATCTGTCTACAGACGATCGGCCGTCAATCACCTCGTCTTCTGGTCGACCAGTTGAATCATTCGTAGGCACACCTAGCAATTCGTTGAGCCACACGCCGCGGGCGGCGACCTCGGGATCGACATCGGTTGGACGACGAACATTGAGGCCTATACCCACCGCAACCGCGCCTTCGCCATTGGCAGGAAGCACCATTTCAGCCAGGATTCCCGCAAGTTTTCGATCCCCCATCGAAGGCACAATCAAATCGTTCGGCCACTTCACCGCAACCGCAAAACCCCTAGAGGTGTTGTCTCCAAACGTGTCGGATTGGGTGGCTGTTAAGCGCCCAATCCCACGAGTTTGAGAGTCGGGCCCCTCACCGAGCAACCGAACCGCGTCCTGAGCGGCGACGGCCATGGCCAAATTCAGCCAATGCCAACGGACCATCGGCATCCGAGGGCGAACCAATACGGTGCACAACAACGCCGATCCGGCTGGAGCAATCCACGTTCGGTCGAGCCGTCCCCGTCCCGCCGATTGCATCTCAGCAACGGCAACCAACCCGTCGGCCGCTCCGCCACGAGCCTGTTCGGCCACCCACCGGTTCGTCGAATCAATCTCAGCAAACCGTCGCACATCATTAAATCTGCTCACGACTCTCAGTCTGGTCTGGAACCGCACACCCAGCGATGCTCGTGCACGGTGAACCCGAATGGCCTAGGCGCGTTTGGAGCGCAGGGCTTTGAGTTGTTTGGTCTCGGGGTCGTTGGCGAAGCGTTGGTATTCGGCTGAATTAACGGAAACAATCGCGACACGACCTTCTGAATCAGAGTGGACTCCCCAGCCGTATTGTTTGGGCAGCGGCGAGGCTCGCAGGCAGGCTTGGTTTTTCGCGAAGAAGGCAGCTTGGGCTTCGTTTCGTTCCTTGATTGGCAAACCCGCGACTGCTTGACCGGCACCTGATGCGGCGAAGATCACGTCCTCGGAAGTGAATTGGTACGGTGATTCCATGACCATTTCAAACTGCAATCGAGCAGCTGTGGGCTTGGCCTTTACCGGCGGTTCGATACCGACTCCAGCCCCGCAATCGTCGGCCACGCCAATGAACGTTGAGTAGTAGTTCACTCCAGACATATCTCGAACGTAGCGGGTCGTGCAAAGATCTGTTCATGAGTGGTGATATCTCCAACATCCGTCCCGACGGTGTGCCTTACCCGGTGCAGCTTGATGATGCCGAGATGCGCAAAAAGCTCGACCCACTTGCGTTCAATGTTCTGCGCCAAGCGGGCACTGAGCGCGCAGGTACCGGCGAGTACACCGACACCGAGACCGACGGGGTTTACCGATGCCGCGCTTGTGAAGCAGAGTTGTTCCGCAGCGAGACGAAGTTCCACTCCGGCTGCGGATGGCCATCGTTTTATGAGCCCACATCAAACGACGCGGTCGTGCTGCTCGAAGATCGCCTCCTTGGATATCCACGAGTCGAAGCCCGTTGTGCCAACTGCGGATCCCATCTGGGCCACGTCTTCCGAGGCGAAGGCTTCAAAGTGCCAACCGACGAGCGCTGGTGCATCAACTCCGTCTGCCTAACCCTCG
>JAYSVF010000312.1:0-2946 GCA_043718695.1 Acidimicrobiia bacterium
AATCTGAGCAGCTTGAGCACGGTCAATCATTGATTCCATGCGATCAAATCGGTGCTCGGAGACCAGTAGGGCCTTGACGGCAAAGCCGGCACCGAACACTCGGGAGACAACCAGCTCGCTCTCAGCCAAAAACAGGCCCGCAGTCCGAGACGCTGCATCCTTCACGTTTCGAAACATGGTCACTCGGGGATCGTCGAAGCGTTCAACAGCTAACACGTTCACATAGTGCACCAATTACCTGAGGAACCTGAGAAAACACAAGTCACATCCGGCAAAAAAGTCCTATGTGCAGGGGCAAGATGTCGCAGGTTTAGTCGTGCGTGCGCGTACTATCTACCTCGTGAAAACTTCATCTCGGCGAGTACGACCCAACGCCCTTCGTTTACGTTCATCGCTTCTTGGAGTTCTTCTTCTCAGCACATCAGTCGTTGCCGGAACCATCGAGACCGCCACCGCTCAGGAAAGCGCTTCCTCAACCACCCCGCCACCCTCACTGGTGTTCCCCTCGATCCCATCGAGCGCACCGACGACCGCAGCCCCAACAACGGCTCCCGTTGCTACCAGCGCGCCGGTGACCACCGCGCCAGAAACGACGGCCCCAGTAACCACGGTTCCGGCTACTACTGCAACTCCAGCGACGACTGCAGCTCCCACAACCACAGCTACGCAAGTCCCAGCTGCAACGGCGAAGCCTGTCACTACGTCGACGCCCGCCACAACGAAAGCTCCGAAGGCGAAGACTTCCGTTCCCACCACACTGGCTTCACGATCGAATCCAAGAGCTAGTGGCCCGGTAACGATCGAAGTGAGCATTGCCCGTCAACGGATGTACATCCGTAAAGGTGGCCAGCTCTACCGAACAATCCGTGTTTCCACCGGCTCCGGAAAGCGGTTTTGCGTTGCTGGAGATTGCCAAACTGCCCGTACCCCGCGTGGCCGTTTCCGGATTGGACGTCGCATTACGGGTTGGCGGGTCAGTCGCCTAGGCCGTTTGTACAGCCCCCTGTACTTTTCGGGCGGCTATGCCATACACGGTTCGCCTTCGGTCCCCGGCTACCCGGCCTCACATGGGTGTGTGCGAATCACCATGAGTGACGCTCGCTGGTTGCCATCGGCGGCGCCCAACGGCACACCAGTGTGGATCCACTAACGACCCAGATTTTTCTGAACTGGTGGTTTATGCACCAGTACCTTTCCTGAACAACTGGGCCTCTGCGGGCCTCGACGGCGAATCTCACCTTGGACCTACTCCGTGCGCATAGGATCTTCTGCCCCTGCTGCCTGAAAGGTCGTTATGAAATCCGCCGATGCCGAAGCGTTCTC
Organism: Acidimicrobiia bacterium; assembly: GCA_043718695.1. GTDB lineage: Bacteria > Actinomycetota > Acidimicrobiia > Acidimicrobiales > JANYDT01 > JANMZO01. The sequence goes on from JAYSVF010000312.1 coordinate 1,324, forward strand.
CAAAGCCAAAGCGGAAGATCAAGCCCAAGCGGAGGCCGAAAACACCAAAGCGGCTCAGCTGATGGCGTTGCAGGTCTACCTTGACGGGGCGTACGCAGCACTAAGCGCTATGCGCGAGCGAACGGAGCGAGTATTGGCCCAGGCAAAGGCCGATGCCCATCTCACCGATGCTTACGACAGCGCGCTGATTCAACATCGTCTTGCGGAACGCCTCATTGCTGTAGCCGAATCAAAATCACCCCTTACCTTCGGTCGAATCGGCGAAGCCCAATACGGCACCCATGACCCAATGACCCACTACATCGGTCGCCGGCATGTGGAAGATGCCAATGGAGATCCCGTCGTGATTGACTGGCGTGCACCGGTCGCTGCACCGTTTTACCGTGCAACCTTTGCCGATCCGCAGGGCCTTGATAGTCGAAGCCGGTTTGCCCTGGATCAACGGACAATCGTGGGAAGTTTCGATGAAGACTTCACCGATCCAGATGGAGAATCAGGGGGATCGGGCGGTGTTCCTGATCCGCTGCTGGTTGAGTTAGAACGGGGCCGAACAGGGGCAATGCGTGACATTGTGGCCACGATCCAAGCCGAACAAGATGCAATCATTCGCGCCCCGTTTGGTGACCTTGTGGTGGTGCAGGGAGGGCCAGGTACCGGGAAAACTGCCGTTGGATTGCATCGAGCTGCCTACCTGCTGTACGCCCACCGCGAAGCGTTTACCAAACGAAAGTTGCTCTTCGTGGGGCCAAACCCTGTGTTTCTGAGCTACATCGCCCAGGTACTTCCCTCACTCGGCGAAACCGCGGCGGTACAGCGCACCATCGAAACGTTGATGGCCAAATACCGGATTCGAGCGGAAGACCCCCCGGCGCTGCGCAAACTGAAAGGCGATGCTCGCATGGCAACGGTCATCCGAAACTTGGTCGTTGGACGCATAGCCCAGGCCACAAGCAACACCACTGGAAACGATTCGATTGCTGACCTTTCGGTAATGACATCGTTTGGGCAAGCCAATCTTCCTGCTAGCGACGTCGCACGAATTCTCAACGACGCACTTGGTCGACAACTCAATCTGGGCGTGGCCCGCAACGTGTGGCGAGATCAACTCATTGCTGCAGCGTGGCATGCCCGCCTCGCCAGAACCGGTCAACCTGAACAGCAATTTGGCTTCACCGACGCGCTCCGAAGTTCCGATGGCCTGAAAAACTATCTTGACCGAGTTTGGCCCACCCAAACTGCTCCGGCGGTTGTGCGATCGCTCTTCAGCAGCGCAAGGGAACGAGCGCTGGCCTGCGAAGGGTTACTTACTGAAGCAGAACAAAAACAGCTTGCTCGAAAAGCCTCGAAGAAGGTAACCGAAGAGCAGTGGACAAGAGCAGATCTTGCCCTGATCGACGAAGGAAACCATCTCTTAACCGGCGATACAAATTCCTATGCGCACGTGGTAGTAGATGAGGCGCAGGATCTCTCCGCCATGGAACTTCGCTTGGTCGCTCGACGAACACCGGAACGTTCACTTACCGTTCTTGGCGATCTGGCCCAAGCCACAACCGTAGGGGCGCAACAATCCTGGGACGACGCGATAACTGCACTAGGCCACGGTAAACCCGACGCTCGAGGTAT
>JAYSVF010000313.1:0-6894 GCA_043718695.1 Acidimicrobiia bacterium
GGATCACACATTCGGCGTAGTCAAGGCATGCCCGGTCAACCTTCGCCGCTCGCTGATCAGCGTCGGCCATTGCTGCGGGGAGAGCGTCCAGTTTGGGAACTAAGGCTGCCTTGGCGGCGTGGTCACCAGAGAATTCGGCGAGCAGCAGCTCAAGCACATAGCGATCGGCAAGGCGTCGCATTGGTGCCGTTGCATGGGCGTAGGGAGCGGCCATTGCTGAATGCCAAGGTTTCCGTTCGTAGAGCACCATGACTGGCCGGGCCCCCGTACCGTTCCCGTTCCCGTTCCCGTTCCCGTTCCCGTTCCCGTTCCCGTTCCCGTTTGAGGCTCGGTGGTTCTTTTCGGTTAAACCTGCAGCCGGCTCACTTGAGGGCTCAGTCGAAGCCCCGGAACCTTTCGTAAAGGCGTCCGATGGACCTAGGTTTGCGAAGACTTCGTCGGGCGGAGCGGGAAAAACCGCGTAGGAAGCACCACCACCGGAGCGACGGGCGCTGATCGAAAACGCCACGTGTTTGGGGTTCGTGACATCGAGGCGAGGGACAACTTGGCGAAGCGATTCGTGCCGATCCCAGGACACTCCGAGGGTACGGGCGGTTCGGCGAAGCGAGCTGAGCTCAGCGGCATCGGGATCGTTCATAACCCGGAACAGCCCATGGCCTCGCTCGATCATGGCCGAGGCGACCGCCATGTTCGCCGCCAAAGAGACGGACGCGTTGATATCTTCACTCTCCGCTCGGGCCGCGAAACGAACCTCTACCCCCAAAGGTGATGCCGCATCGAGCACCACTTCTTGTTCTTGGAGCTCAACACGGAATGCACCGCGAAGGTCTTCGGCCTCGGTTCCCCGCCTGGCTAATTCAACCGCTTCGGGGGCCAAATCGGCTTTCGTGGTGGTTTCATAAGCCAGCTTGGCCCGGCTGCGAACGGTTGCTCGTTCCACGTTACGTAACACCGGCGTTCCATCAGGGGCGACGACGACCTCCAGCAAAATGCACGGGCGAGGGCCATCGGGCAGCAGCGAAGCCCGGTCTTGACAAAGGATCCTGGGATAAACAGGCACTGAACCATCAGGGGCGTAAACGGTTGTTCCCCGCTTCCACGCTTCTGTTTCGATAACGCCGCCGAGCGGGGCAAAGGCACCAATATCAGCAATCGCGTAGTGCAGCACGATGTTGGCTTGGCTGAGCTCAACACTGCCACTTGCGCCCGGTTCGACGCTGAAAGCAAAGGCTTGATCGAGATCGGTACTGCTCGCGGGATCGAGGGTGACCATGGCCAGATCAGTCGCATCACGCCGACCTTGCGCTACCGGCACAGCAGCTTTGGCCGCTTCTTCAACGTTGAGAGGCATGGGGCCGGCCACCCCAAACTCGGAGCGGATTGCCGCAAAGCCAGCTTTCACCACCGCCAAATCAATTGAACGATTTTCAGTAGCAAGAGTTGGCGGGATTGCGTTGGCTTCCACCGGGCCATCGTCTCACGACTCTGCACCCATGGGCTCATTGGTAATGAGTTTGCTGGCTCTTCGCGGGCTCAAACACCTGAGACCGAACCCCCTTGAGGTCAACCGACCTTAAGACCCATAGGTGCTTACCCCTCGCATGAATTGGATCCACGCACACTTGTATTCGCCACATTGATTAGCCTTTCGGCGGTGACCTTGGTGCCGTGCAATCGAACTGCGTTCCCTGCTTTTCCCGTTTTGCAGTTGGCACAGTGACCGACGAATACGCCGTGTCGGAATTGATGGAATTTCTGGATTTGCCAGAACTGGTTGATGTTGGGCCAACCAATGGCGCTCCGGGACAATGTCTTGTCTGGCGGTTCGCTGAGCCGTTGTTGGGAATTAGTTCGGCGATGGTCGGCGGCGGAATTGGTCCGGTGTCGTGGGTGATCAACTTCACGGTCGACGCGCAGTACTCCCGCTTTGATGCAGCCGATCATCTCGAGGAGGTCGCTCGTCGGCTGCGGCTCGTGGGTCGCGGGGTAGCGATGATGACTGCGGTCGACGTAGCTTGCCGATGTGGCGCTACCTGCGACGGGGCGACGGCAACGGCAACGGTTGGGGTAAGGATTCCGGTGTGGGCGGCCAGTCGAGATCGAAGCCATGAGGTAGACGCCACGCCGGGCACCATAAACATCGTTGCGGCATCCCCGATAAGACTCTCTGAGGCTGCCTTGGTCAATGCCGTCGCAACGGTTACCGAGGCGAAGGTGCAAGCGTTGTTCGATCATCAAATTCCGGGGACGGGGACCGCAAGCGATGCCGTTTGTATCCTGTGTCCAAGAGGAGGCGAGGCCGAGGCTTTTGGTGGTCCGCGCTCAACGTGGGGTGGGCGACTTGCCCTTGCCACCTACGACGCAGTTGCTGCTGGCATCAAACGGCAACGGGCATGAGCGCAGTTCCCGCACCCAGCGATCATGGTGGCGATGCTGCTCGAGTGGCCCATTCGCTCGGTCTCGATCCGTCGTTGATGGTTGATCTCTCAGCAAGCATGAACCCGTTTGCTCCCGACGTTGCCGCAGTGATTGGTGATCTGCTGCGCAGTGATCGTGGGGCAATCGAACGCTACCCCGACCCGGCTTACGCAACGACTCTGTTGTCTCAGGCAATCGGTGTTGAAGAAACCCGTGTCGTGTTGACCAACGGCGGCGCCGAAGCTATTGCTTTAGTTGCCGCACAGCTACCCATCGGCGATGTTGTTGAGCCTGAGTTCTCCCTCTATCGCCGCCACCTGGAAACCGTCGAAGCGGGTAGGCCACGTTGGCGATCGAATCCCGCAAACCCGCTGGGTACGCTCGCCGGTCCCAATGAAAACGCAGCGGTTTGGGATGAGGCCTTCTATCCAATTGCAACAGGAAACTGGACGCGCGGCGACGATGCATCATGGCGTCTTGGGTCCTTAACCAAACTGTGGAACTGCCCCGGCTTGCGCCTTGGTTATGTGATCGCGCCGACCCCCAACGATGCTGCGCTACTCCGTGCCGCACAGCCACAATGGGCCGTCAATGGGTTAGCCCTTGGTGTTGTTCCCGAGCTGTTGGCTCGCACCGAGCTGGTGAATTGGAGTGCACAGATCGCCGAACTTCGATCAAGCTTTGCAATGGCGCTCCGTGATCTTGGTTTTGTCGTTCGAAACACCACGGTCAATTGGTTACTGGTGGAACACCCAAACCTACGAACCGAACTTGCCGGTCATAACATCGTTGTGCGCGACTGCACCTCATTTGGCCTCCCTGACACGTTTCGTGTTGCTCTTCCAACACCCAAAGACTTTGACCGCGTTCTCGCCGGATTCGCGTCGATCACCCTGGAAGGCTAAGGAGCAAATGATGGCGATGCCCGCGGTATTTGGCTTGGTTCTTGATCAGATGCTTGGCGAACCGCCGCTTCGGTATCATCCGGTCGCTCGTTATGGAACGCTCATGACCCGTGTTGAGCAACGGCTCTACGCCAATCGCAGGATCAACGGTGTTGCGTTCGCTGCAATTGGAGTGGGCGTCGGCCTCTCCGCTGGTCTTGTTCTGCGCAAGCTCTTGGGCCCACGCCTGGCGACCGTAGTAGCTACGGGCTTTTGCTCCGCCGCACAAATGCTCGACAACGAAGCCTCTGCCGTTGCGGTACTGATTACTCCCAACGACTTAGGCGCAGCACGGCTTCGTCTGCGCGCACTAGTTGGAAGAACCACTGATGATCTCGATGAAGCGGGGATCAGCCGAGCCGTGATCGAATCAGTTGCCGAGAACTCTGTAGACGCGGTCACGGCATCACTGTTTTGGGCTGCGGTAGCAGGCGCTCCGGGGGTGCTTGCGCATCGCGCCGTGAACACCCTTGACGCCATGGTTGGTCACCACAACGAACGTTACGAACACTTTGGTTGGGCCAGCGCCCGCCTCGACGACGCCATCAACTTCATCCCGGCACGGCTCACTGCAGTTGCCGTCGCTGCGAGTCGTCCCTCTAAAGCGAGAGCGATCTGGATGACCATTCGGCGCGATGCGGCCCAGCATCCCTCACCCAATGGCGGAGTCATCGAAGCGGCTTATGCTGCGGCGCTCAACGTGCAACTTGGCGGTGTCAATTCCTACGGCGGCGCAGTCGAAGATCGCGGCACGCTCGGTACCGGCGCGGCGCCCAACAAGTCGACAATCACCCAAGCCATCACGCTCCGCCGCCAATCAACCGCGACCGCCGCAGCACTGATCATTGCAATTGGCTTAGCCGTGCGGCGAAGTCGCTCAGCTAGCTGATACACGATGCGAATATCTGCGCGCATACCGTGCCAAGTTGGGTCGTCCAACGTTTGCAAACGAAGGTGATCCGAACCCGAACGTCTAAACGTCTTGATCGAAGAAGGCGTTGGCGGCATCATCGGCCGCTTGATCCGCTTCGCTCAGCGGTGCTGCGGGGGCTTGGGGCACCGAACGTAATTTGTCGCGGCCTGCGTGCACCATTTTTGTGGTGCGATCAAGCACAATTTCAAACTTCGCCAACTGTTGATCGCACCAATCCTCAGCTTCATGTTTCTTCTTCCGAGCCTCATCTGCAGCATCGGTCACGAGCTGTTGGGATTTCCGTTTGGCCTGGCGAACAATCTCGGCCCGGTCCACCATTTTCTCGGCCCGCGAGCGTGCCTCATCAAGGATTTGTTCCCCTTCAAGACGCATCTTCGCCAGGTGCTCATCTCGCTCTTTAAGAAGCCACCGAGCGGCACGCAATTCCTCAGGGAGCTGGGCGACGGCTTCATCGAGTAGCGAAAGGACTTCTTCAGGCTCGATTCGTACCGACGAAGACAGCGGCAATTGCCGAGCGTTCGCTACAACCTCGATGGCTTGGCGGATCAGATGCAGTGCTTCATGCTCACCTGCGGTTTCAAATGCAGGATCGTCGTCTACTAAAGACATGGTTTCACCATTTCGAGGCCTCAATACGGATTGCGATGCAGTGGTAATTCTTTGCTGCAGGGGAAGTGCTCGCTCGTTGTCCGAAGGCAAAGAGACTTAGCAACGCAATTATAGGACCCTCAAGGCATTTTGTGCAGGACCTGGTAAAACGCAATCGGACTATGCCCGCGCTGCAAGCTTTTCCACCAGACGGCGATTTACTGGCTCGGGAACCATCGATGAAATGTCGCCACCGTATTTCGCCACTTCGAGCAGCAACCGCGAAGACAGAAAGGAGTGGCGCGAAGCCGTCGGGATAAAGAGGGTGGCCATGCCGGTGAGACGCTCGTTCATTTGCGCCATCTGCAGTTCGGTCTCGAAATCGGTTACGGCACGCAAACCTTTAACGATGGCGTTGCAACCTTGATCCTCAGCGAAGGTCACGAGCAACCCGTCGAAAAAGTCGATCGACACGTTGTCAAGATGTGCGGTGGATTCATCAAGCATGTCACGGCGTTCTTCTAGCGTGAACAGCGCATTGGCTTTGTTGGGGTTGCGCACCGAGGCCACAAGAACCTCATCGAACAATCGGGAAGCCCGTTCAATGACCTCAATATGTCCATTATGGACAGGGTCGAAGGATCCGGGGACGAGGGCTTTGCGCAAGGCGACTCCTGAAACACTGGTCTCCGTTTGAGTCAAAGGGACCGTTGGACAAATCAATTTTCAATGCCAACCACAAACTGTGCCTTGGCCCGAGCAGCGTAGCGGTGCAGAACCATTGGTTCCACTCGGGTTCGGCGGGGTTCTGCCGGGTTCGGCTGGGAGCGTCTTGTTTCATCGGGCTCGTGTCGACGCCTCGACGCACGTACGGTATGGTCACGGAGGGGTCAAGCAAACAAGGACATCTTCTCGTGGGCTGTTGTTCATGTTGCAGCCGTGAGACGTTTCTTTTCGTTACCTACTATCAGTCACTTCACCACCATCACCACCAACCAGAAGGATGTACTGCATGAAGCTCAAAACCAAAATGCGATTTCTCGCACCAATGTTGATCACCGTTTCCCTCTTCGCCGCCTCGTGCAGCAAAGACGAGGCAGCCGACACAACTGCCGTCGCTGCAGAAACCGAAGCCGTAGCCGCCGAAACTGAAGCGGTAGCAGCCGAAACCGAAGCCGTCGCAGAAACAGCGGCTCCTGCCGCCGAAACAACCGCTGCCGCCGCTGGTGGAGCACCCGCCGCTGATCTCACCGCGTTGGCTGCCGAGTGCACCACCGAAGCACAGGTCAATCTGATCGCCCTTCCTGATTCGTGGGCCAACTACAAGGGCATCCTGGCTAGCTTCCGCGACAAGTACCCCGGCGTAAAGAACCCGGTTGCCAATCCCGACGGCTCCTCAAAAGACGAAATGGAAGCCGTAAAGACCTTGGCTGGCCAGGCCGATCAGCCCGATGCGGTCGACGTGAGCCCAGCAATTGCCGCCGAAATGACCGCCGCTGGCATGTTTGAGCCTTACAAGCCCTCAAGCATTGGCGATGTGCCCGCTTCCCTGCAGGATCCAGCTAACAACTGGACCGGCTCATACTACGGCATCATGGCCATCCTCACTAACACCACCGTGGTGAAGAACGCCCCAAAGACCTTTGCTGATTTGCTCAAGCCCGAATACAAAGGCCTTGTTGCCCTCAACGGTGACCCACGCGAATCCGGCGCAGCATTTGCTGGCGTTATGGCTGCAGCTGTTGCCAGTGGTGGCAGTGCCGACGACATCCTCCCAGGCATCAAGTTCTTTGCTGATTTGAAGAAGAGCGGCAACTTGGGCAGCACGGATGTAACCGCAGCCACGTTCCTTTCAGGTGAGACCCCAATCTCGATCGACTGGAGCTACAACCTGCCTTCGCTACGTGCGCAGCTCGAAACGGCCAAGCTCACGGCGGAAACCAACTTCCCAAGCGACGCTGTGTACGGCGGCTTCTACGGACAGGGCCTCGTAAAGGGCTCCCCACACCA
>JAYSVF010000314.1:0-2942 GCA_043718695.1 Acidimicrobiia bacterium
GAACAGACCTAAAGCCGCTGGCCTGAGCGGCCGATACTGAAATCAACGGGTGATGCGCACCTTAGAAGAAGGCCCGCTCCCATGACGGTTACAACCCACGTAGGCTCTACTCCCTTGGAACCGATAACGAACAAATGGATTGAACTGGGAAAAAAGCAGTTCGAACGCAAGCCGGTTCGGTATCTCGTCGTTTCGGCAATCGCTATCGCGGTGAGTTTGTCAACCCAGGCATTGTTCTACGGCGTGTTTCGGTTTAGCGAGCGCAATGCGCAATTAGTGTCCTTCGTAGCCAGCACAATCCCCTCTTACTACCTGAACCGGCGGTGGGTTTGGGGTAAAGGCAACCGGTCAAACTTCTGGAAAGAGATCTTTCCGTTCTGGGCCCTCGGCATTGCCCAATTGGCTCTTTCTCTTTGGTTCATCGGGTGGTCGCAGGGCAGGATCAAGGCTCGTTTCGAATCGCATCTTCTCCGCACCCTGGGCTTTATGGCCTCAACGCTGTTCATCTACGGCGTGATGTGGGTTGGCAAGTACGTGTTCTTTAACAAGGTTCTCTTCAAACACCGCGGGGAAACCGCCAGCTCCGCGAAAGCTCTTTAGCCTTCGGTCCTTCATTGTGCTTCACGGTCCTTAGCTGTGCTTCTCGGCCGGTGTGGCCGAAACGACGGCTGATCGGGCACAACCTGAGCTGGAGGTTTGCAAGACTCGAAGTGTGAGTACCGCGCTGGAAGACCTTATTGCCCTGCTCGACCTAGAGACCATTGAGGTCAACATCTTTCGGGGGCATCACGCCGATGAGGATCGCCTTCGGACCTTTGGTGGACAGGTAGCAGCGCAGGCGTTGGTAGCTGCGGGTCGCACTGTTGAGGGCAAGCTCGTACATTCTCTGCACGCATATTTTCTGCGACCTGGTGATCCGCACTCACCAATCCTGTACAACGTGGACCGTATCCGTGACGGTCGGTCCTTCGCCACGCGCAGGGTGGTAGCCATTCAGCATGGAGAGGCCATTTTCAATTTATCGGCTTCGTTCCATGGCGAAGAGCCCGGCTTTACTCATCAGATGGGAATGCCCGCAAGCGTCGACCCCGAGTCACTCCCTACCTTCCACGAGCGATTTGCCGATATTGCCGAGAAGCTTGGTCCCTGGTTTTCAAAGCCGCGCCCCATCGATCTTCGCTACGTGGGCGAACCCCATCGCTTAACCGTTGGGCGAACCGATATCGCACGGGAACCCGCTCAGCAGGTCTGGTTCAAACCAAGCGGATCACTCCCCGATGACCCTCTTCTGCATGCCTGCATCGTGGCCTACGCATCCGATATGACGCTGCTCGATTCGGCCATAATCCCGCACAATCTTTCTTGGGACGACGGTTCCATGATGGGTGCCAGCCTCGATCACGCTATGTGGTTCCATCGCCCGTTCAAAGCCGATCAATGGCTCCTTTACGCACAAGAGTCCACGGCGGCCTACGGTGGAAGGGCAATGGCGCGAGGCGAAATCTTCACCCAATCCGGTGAACTGCTCGTGTCGGTTGTGCAAGAAGGTCTCATCCGCCCCACCAAACCCAAGCAATAGATAGCACCACAACCGAGGTACCCATGAAGCGACGAGTTGCCGGTTCGATCTTCACAACAGTGCTTGCACTTGGCATCGGTTCGTCGGTGCTTCTTGAGCGCCAGGCGCAGGCCGCCGGCGCGTATTCGCTCAAGAAAATTGTTGATGCCGAAGAGCCAGTCCAGGTGTTGGCGAACCCGGCGACTCGTGCGGTGTTCGTGGTTGAGAAAACGGGTCGTATTCGTTCGCTGGAAAACAACACGGTGGGGGCACCGGTCCTTGATGTGAACACAAAGGTTTCCAGTGGCGGTGAACAAGGACTTCTCGGTGCAGCATTCTCACCAAAGGGTGATTGGCTCTACACAAACCACACCGACACTAACGGCGACACCCGTATCACCGCATACCCATTTACTACGCGTGCAGATGAAGAAAAGGCTGTCGAGTTGCTCAAGGTCGATCAGCCCTACTCCAATCACAATGGCGGCGGGCTTGATGTAACCAACGATGGTGTTCTGTGGATCGGTCTTGGCGACGGTGGGTCCGGCGGTGACCCGAAAGGCTATGGCCAAAACCGCAAAGTGCTCCTTGGCAAAATCCTACGCATCCAGCCAACCCCAACCGCAGCCGAACCGTACACAATCCCTTCCGGCAACCTCACTGGCCCTGGTGATCGCAAAGAAATCTGGGCCTATGGACTACGAAATCCTTGGCGATTCGACGTTGATGAAGTCTCCAAATCCGTTTGGATTGCCGACGTGGGCCAAAACGAATGGGAGGAAATCAACAAAGTTCCTCTGTCTACGACCGGGGCGAATTTCGGGTGGAAAAACCGTGAGGGCGCTCGACCATTCAAGGGTGGAAAACGTCCACCTGGAGCAATCGAGCCCATCATTACCTATGGTCGTAGCAGCGGATGCTCAGTAACCGGCGGGTTGGTTTACCGTGGCTCAGCACTACCAGGTCTCGTTGGGAATTATCTGTACACAGACTATTGCCAAGGCGCTATCAAACGCCTGGCCCCTGGTTCACGCAAGCCGCAAACACTCGACGTCAGCACCAAATCACCCAGCTCATTTGGAGTCGATGCCGAAGGCGAGATCTACGTAACCTCCCTCGACGGCGGCGTCTACAAACTCGGGTTGTCCTGAACAACCAAGTAACTGGCTCCTAGACAAGGAGTGACCGGCGAAAGAATCAAATCGAAAGAGCCGCCATGTTCAAGGCCATGTTCAAGGCCGTTGCCGACGACAAGGCATGAACAAACGAGTCCGCCAAAACCACCCGACTCCGTTTGAGCAAACGAGAACCCCAAAGCAAAAACGACGCCGCGGTAAGCAACGTCGTTTTGGCGAAAACCGGGGTGGCCGAGGCCAGACAAACT
>JAYSVF010000315.1:0-6860 GCA_043718695.1 Acidimicrobiia bacterium
ACGGCCTCGCGGTTGGCGCGAATTTCCATGTCGATGAAGTCAATAACCACGATTCCACCAATATCGCGAAGCCGGAGCTGCCGGGCAATTTCGTCGGCAGCTTCGAGATTGTTTCGGAACACCGTTTCTTCTAACGACGACGAACCAACGTTTTTACCGGTGTTTACGTCAATCACGGTGAGTGCTTCGGTACGTTCGATGATCAGCGATCCACCCGAGGGCAACCAAACTTTGCGGTCGATGGCCTTATGGAGTTGCTCATGGACGTGGTGTTTTTCGAACAAGGGCAGTGGCTCGACTGAAGAATCATGGAACTCGACACGATCAGCCAACTCGGGGCTTATTGATTCCACATAGGAGCGCACTTCTTCATAGAGCTCTCGGTCATCAATAACAATGCCGCGGTAATTCTGGTTGAACTCTTCGCGGATAACCCGGACCGCCATATCAGGCTCTTTGTGCAACAGCATGGGCGAGTTGGCCTTCTTGGCTTTTGCTTCGATGACTTCCCATTGGCGCATCAGCAACGCAACGTCTCGACGTAACTCGTCGGGGGTTGCTCCTTCCGCTGCGGTGCGAACAATCAGCCCATGATTCTCCGGCCGGATCTCATCAAGAATGCGACGCAGGCGTTTTCGTTCTTCATCGCCGAGCCGTTTCGAAATACCGTAGGTGTCGGAGTTTGGCACGAACACCACGAAACGGCCGGGTATGGAAACATCCTGAGTGAGACGCGCGCCTTTCGATCCAATCGGGTTTTTGGTGACTTGACACAGCACCAGCTGACGGTTTTTCAGGACCTGCTCGATCCGAACGTCATCCTTTTTCTTGCCTGATGACTCAATGTCACCCGCATCGAACTGCAGGTCTCCGCGGTACACCACCGCGTTCTTGGGGGTTCCAATATCAACAAATGCTGCTTCCATACCGGGCAGCACGTTTTGGACGCGTCCGAGATAGATGTTGCCGTGGATCTGGTTGGCGTTATCGGTTGGACGGCTGACGTAATGCTCGATAAGCGATCGCCCTTCAAGTACAGCGATCTGTGTGGCTTTTGCGTGGGCGTGAACACACATGAGGAACCGACCAACCGGACGACCATTGCGTTCACGTCCGCGGGGGCGTTCTACGGGATCGATAACGACACTGCTGCGGCCACGTGTTTTCGCCGCGTTTCCACCTCGACGACCTTTGCGTGGGCTGTCGCCATCTCCTACGTCGTTGCTTGTTTGCTCGTTTATCGTTCGGTCATTGACCGTTCTGACATTTGTTCGATCGCTGCCCGGTTGAACTGCCATCCCCCCCGTTGACGCATTATTTTTTTGGGCGTTACGACGCGAGGTGCGGTTGATATCCGAAGACGCCCCACCCTCTATAGCTGTGGGGTTTTCGTCATCTAGCGCAGCCGCGATACGGTCGGAACGGCTTGGACGTGGTTGGCGCGATCCATCAGACCCGTCCCGGCCCCCACCTTCCTCGGAACGATTTCCTTTTGACCGCCCACCACGACGGCTCTTTCTTGGGCCGCTAACGCGTCCTGTTTCGGCCGGATCACTCGAGTTGGCAATTTCCGTTTGTTGTTGGGTCCCTATCGCTGGGCGCGAGTCCCCAATACGAGGACGAACTTCAGCCCGTGCAGCAGCCTCGACCGACGGGACACCTTCGAAGGGCGAATCGGGAAGGTCGGCCGGACGTCGTTCGTATTCGGCAAGGTCTTGGGGATCTTCGTCGTTGGAACCGTGGGAACCCTTGGAACCGTTGGAATCCTTGGAAGATGGGCTTCCCGATCCAGAACGACGTTTTCTGCCACCCCGGGATCCTCGCCGACGATTCGCGGGATCGACTGTCGCCAAGCCCGAATCGCCAGTATCCCCTACCGCATTCGAAGAAGTCTCCGGCCGCAATGGCAGCTCGGATCTGAGATCGCCGACATTGGGGGAGATGTTTGTTGAAGGGTTTGCTGGCGAAGTTGCAGCGGTGGGGCCATCGGGAGAATCCGACATTGAAAAACCTTTCGGGGGCGGCGCATGGTGGCGCGGCGGTATTCCTCAAGCGTTGGCAGGGTTTCGCCTGTGTGGGGTGAGCCGTTCACAGGTGGAGCGCTACGAATACGAGGAGCACAAATTGGGGTGAATGGAACAAAAACCGAGGAAAAAACGGTGGGCACGTTACGGGTCATCGCACGCACGCGAAGGCAACACGCGACTCCACTCAGCAAAAAGGCGATGACCAACGGCACAGGATGAACCCTATCGCTCTTCGCTGAATCGGCCGGATCAGCCCGGATCAGCCCGGATCAGCCGACGATTAGCCCGGATCAGCCGATGTTCAACCCTTAGCTCGGTTGAGCAATGCTTCTTTAGGATCACCGCTGCTCGGGCTCAACGCTGCCGGGCCACGTTTAGAACAAGGCCAATCCCAGCGAATGCCGTGAACGTCGAAGAGCCTCCATAGGAAACGAAGGGAAGAGGAATACCAGTCACGGGCATAATTCCAATAGTCATCCCCACGTTTTGGAACGTTTGGAAGACAAACATGGCCAGCACACCAATGCAGACCAGGGTGCCAGCGGTATCTCGTGCCGTTACCGCTACGCGCCACACTCTCAGGCAAAGAACCATTAACAGCACCAGGACAATGCAGCCACCCACCAAGCCGAGTTGCTCGCCAATCACGCTAAAGATGAAGTCGGTTTGGCGTTCGGGAATGAACCCGTAGCTCGTTTGGGTTCCTTTGAACAGTCCTTGACCCTGCAGACCGCCCGACCCAACCGCAATTTTCGATTGCAAAACGTTGTAGCCGTCATCTCGAGTGTTTGCACTTCCATCAAGGAACGAGGTGAGGCGTCGCCATTGATAGTCACGGACGAAACCAAATCGCCTTCCTATAAAGACTGCGGCGGCACCGGTACCCACCACAGAAGCAATGTGGCTACCTCGTGCCCCACCTACCCAAAGAATTGCGAGCATTACGCAGAAGTACACGAGCGCCGAACCAAGATCGGGCTGAAGGAAAATCATGCCAGCGGGAAGTGCCGTGATGGCCAGCACTGCGAAAAGTCGCCTCAAATCAACGAGGCCTTGTTGTTCGCTCACATAGTTAGCCAGCACCAGCATGACCACGATTTTGCTGAATTCCGCTGGTTGGAGCTGAAACACCCCAATGTCGTACCAGCCTTTGGAACCACGTTTGGCGGTCACAAAAAACAACCCCATCAACGAGAGGATCGAAACGCCGTAGAAGATTGGCGAATAATCAAGCAGCGAGCGCAGATCCGATGCAGCCACGGCAATCATCAGGCCCAGGCCCAAGACCATAAACATGATTTGCTTTTTGAGGTACCGGTTTGGATCGAGCTCGGCGGCCTTAAGACTTTCCCTCGTTGCCGAGCTAATCATGAGCAACCCAAACCCCGCGAGCGTTACAACCACAGAAACCAGAATTACGTCAATACTTTTCAACGAAAAGACTGATGTCGAGCTTCGATTGGATGGGCCACGAGAAACGCCACCGGAACGGCCCGATGTTCGAGTGAGATCAACCATTACAAGACCTCACTGTTCCCTCGATTTGTCTTGCACAATTCGAACCGGATTCACCGTAAACCCACCGAGGCCTTCGAACATACGGCGGACTAGGGCTCCGGTTTGACGTCCGTACCCTCCCTCTTCAATCACTGCGGCGACTACATACTTGGGATTCTGAACGGGCCCGAAACCTACGAAGAGCGCATTGTCTTGCTTCTTCGATCGTTCTGCTGTTCCGGTTTTTCCAGCGATGGAAAATTGCGAAAGCGGGAACCCAACGAACGCTTTCAGTGCGGTTCCGCCGCGGGCACGAACCACATCTTGAAGACCGAGCAGCATGGGGTTGCGAATCTCGTCGGGTAGGTCGATTTGGGATTCGACGATCGGCGTGACGGCCACTGGCGGCAGAGTGGTCGTTGAACGCTCAGGTATCACGATCGGCGGCTCCGTTACGGTGGGAAGGGTCGTCTCGGGGGAAAGCGTGGCGGCATCGGCCCCTTCACCGCGCAGGAATGCTTCCTCGCCTGGTTTGACCGTTGGGGGCGGGCCCGGTCTCGTGGTTGTCGTTGTGGGCGCTTTCGAGGCTTGCGGGCTGTCCTTTGGCCGCAGGGTTGGGTCGAGGGAGCGGGCGATGTCTTTTTCGTCAAAGTTGATGCGGGTTTCTAAGACCGCACCGCCTGTCGCGAGCGCGCCGTACGCACGGGAAAGCTGGAGGAGCGTGGCAAGGGTGTCTCCTTGGCCGATCGCGCCGTTAATGGTGTCGCCGAGTTGAAACTTGCCTCGGGGAAACTTGGAGGGAGCTTCTTTATGCAGTCGAGCGAGGCGAGCTTTATCCGGAACGATGCCAGCGGATTCTTCAGGTAAACGAATTCCGGTCCTTTTCCCGAAGCCAAATTCACGAGCAGTTTTTTGGATGTTCTCCACGTTGTTCGGAAAGTCGATTTGGTAAAAGTCATAGGCGAGCTTATAAAAATAAGCATCACTGGAGAGCCGGAGCGCACTCTGCAAAATTAGGCGGCCGAGTGGCGCTTTCCCTGCGTTGTTCCATTGGCATTTGTTGTTGTCTTTACACAGCGACGGCACGCGAAAATAACCGTTGTCGTCATAGGTTGTATACGGCGTAATCATTGGCTTGTCGCCGTTTTTTGTTTTAAGAGCCGCTACGGCGGTAACGATTTTGAACGTTGAGCCTGGGGCGTAGTTGCCCGCTACGACACGGTTGGTGAGCGGCGAGTGTCTGCTTGGATCGATGAGCTTCGCATACTTTTCTTCGCTGATTCCGTCTACGAAATCTCGTGGGTCAAACGAAGGCAAGCTGGCGGAGGCTAGTACTTCGCCCGTGTTTGGATCGAGAACAACTAGCCCTCCTGCCGTCGCCTTTATGAGTCCGTCTCCGGCTCTCGTGGGGCCTTTGCGTGTTTCTACAAAGTAGTTTTGGCGGGCGGCTCGCAGGCCTTGTTCAAGTGTGCTTTCCGCGAGTTGTTGCGTTTCCACACAGATAGTTAAGCGAACGTCTTGGCCCGATTTTGGTTGGCTTACCGCGATGCGTTCGAGAATTTTCCCCGTGGCGTTGCGGATGATTTTGATGCGGCCCGGCACCCCACGAAGTTCGGTTTCGAATGATTTTTCCACGCCAGCTTTTCCAATGAAGTCATAGGATTGGTAGGCCAGTTGGTTCGAAGCGACGTCGGTTTCTTGTTCAGTTACGCGGCCCACATATCCAAGTACGTGAGCAGCCAAGGTCTTGTACGGATAAACCCGTCGCCATGTCCGTATGGCGTCGATTCCTGGGAACAATTCGGGGTGTTCTTGCAGGTACACCACGGTTGATTCCGGAACACCACGAGCAATTTCTACTGGTTCAAGAGTGGAGTTTTTTGGGTTAGCGAGGGCGGCTTCGAGTTGATCGAAAGGAATGCCCAAGGCCGTGCGCAGCCTTACCAGGGTTCGTGCTCGGGCGCCGGACCCTGTAGGTATGCGGCTCACGTCGAGACGAATCACGTTGACAGGCTCGTTATCAATAAGGATCCGGCCGCGACAGTCAAGCACTCTGCCCCGAATGGTGGGCACAGAAACCGACGCCAGATAATTTCGTTGGGCTTTGGCTGCCATAGCTTGTTGTTGCGTGGTTTGCAGGAATACCAGGCGAACCAGGAGGGCCAGAAATAACGTGGCCACAAAAAGTGCGAGGCTGCCGAGCCTGCGGCCGGAATCAGAATCATTCATCTTCGGGAACCTAACGGGATGGCGATTCGCACCAGCGTTCTCATCGGAAAAGCGAGTACGGAATGGTAGAGGCAGAGGAGCGTTACGGTTTCGGCGAGTCTTCGCGGGCTTGGGGATCGGTCTTCGGTGGTTACGGCTGACACCGCAATGAAACTGGCCACGGCGACAATCGTTGCGCCAATGACAAGGAGGACGGGTACTCGTTCTCGGGTTAAGGAGAACGCTTGGTCGTGCGAGTAGCCGATGAGGAAGCCAATCAGGCCAAGGATTAGCGCCCAGGTGCCTAGTGCGCCGTGACCAATGGTATCGGTAAGTAACCCGGCAAGGAATCCCACGACGGCGCCGCTGCGAGCCCCTAGGCGGATGGGCGCCACGATACCCAACAGCATGAGGGTTTCGGGTCGCACGTCACGGAAAGTGATTTGGGAGACGAACGCTACGTGAAGAACTCCGACAATAAAGGTGAGCATGATGAGTCGGATGAGGGGGATGCGGTCGCTTGATTGCAGCCGCGTTCCGGTGCCCCGGTTGACCATCATTTATCGTCGCCCGACGAGGACCTTGACAAATCCAAGACGTTTCAGGTCAACGATTGGGGTGGCCTCAATGTCGAAGTCGATCGCTCCAGCCTTGATGCTCTTTACTTTTGCCACGGGTAGTGCTGGCGGAAATGTGCTCTTTTCAAGTCCACTCGTAACGAGTATTTCACCGATTTCTGGTTTTGAGTCGAGTGCCACCATTTTGATCCGCATTAACAGGATTTGCTTCGCCGCTTTCGGCTCCAATCCCGTTGCAAGTCCAACTTCGCCAGATTTGGCGAAGCGAACGCCGATGGAGATCTCGGGATCCGTTACCAGTGCAACATCAGCGCTGCTCGAATACACCTTTACGACTCGCCCAACTAGGCCCGCTTCGGTCACTACGGGATCGCCAATGGCAATACCGTCTGAGGAACCGATATCGATCTCTGCTTTATCTTCAAAGTTGTTCCCTCCAAGCGAAACCACTCGAGCGCTCTTGGAACGGAACCCATCGGGGTCACGAAACTTGTTGAACGCCAAGAGCTGTTTTCGTTCTCGCACGGCATCGGCCGCTCGCAGAGAATCG
>JAYSVF010000316.1:0-6840 GCA_043718695.1 Acidimicrobiia bacterium
CCGAGCTGGAGCAGCTAGGCACTCGACCACAAAAGCCGGTGATCCTTACGCAAGACATCACACCCGAACGGTTGGGCCAATTACTCGAAGGCAATGGCACCGCTGGCATTGGTGAGATAGCGATTCTTGCCGACGCCGAAAGCTCGCTCGATGCCATCACCGGAAGCCGAACTGAATCCTCTGCCGCGCTTGTCCTTAAGTGTCATGCTGCCGATTCCCATAGTGACGACCGGGTAGGTCGCAATGGTGTGAACGTAATATCACCCCGCCTCACGATGGCCTTGGCGACACAACCGACCGTGATCCGGGCACTCTTGGCTGACCGCGAGCTATGCGACAAGGGTTTCCCTGCCCGCATGTTGATCGTGTCCCCGGAACCACGCGCACATACAAAGCATGGTGATACGCCTGCCGTGGTTGACCAACGCCTCACAGAACCGTTAACGAACAGGATCTTCGAGCTCGGAAAGGCGTTCGCGGAGTACCAGCAAACCGAGAGCCACCCACACAACACGCCCACCTTGTGTTTTGCCGACGATGCTGGGCCGCTCATTCGAGAGTTCGAGCTACGGCTCAGCCGACGGATGGCACCAGGTGAAGACCTTGCCGAGGGGAACATTCGGAGCTGGGCCTCAAAAGCTCACGGTGCAGCGCAACGGCTCAGCGGAGTACTTCACTGCTACACCGACCAAAGCCAAACCCCGTGGCTCGAACCGATAAGCGTGCAGACAACCGCAAACGCCGTGCGTCTCGTAGAGGAATGGCTCTTACCCCACGCCAAAGCAGTAATGGCTGCCGGTGATCCGTTGGCAGAAGCAACCGAGGCAATCGAGCGCCATCTGAAGCGCTGTAAAGAACCCGACACAAATGAAGGTGCCATCTGGGATTCGTTGCGCAGAACCTCCCCGTTCGGGTCACGAGTCACCCCGAGCGAGGACCGGGCGCTATTCACCGAAGCGCTCACCGTATTGACTGAACGAGGCATCTGCCGCCGTGTGCTGAACCCTTCATCTCAAACCGGAAGGCCAAAAGCAGACACGATTCAGATTCGTCAAAACCAACCCGATAAACCCGACAAACAGACCGAAACGCTGGATAAGGGACCTTTATCGGGTTTATCGGGCTCCTTTTCGGGAACTGGGATTCAAAAAGTGGTCGAGTCGGAAGACCTTCCCGGGAACGAATACGCAGAGTTCTTTGGTGACGAACCGGTCTGCAAAGAGTGTGAGAAGAACCGGAATGCTTGCCGCGCGCATGTTCTCGTAGATGCCGATGCAAGCTACGACGATGGGGACGAATCATGAGCGGGCAGTGTTCACGTTGTAGATCCGACGAACCCCGATTGATTCCGTCGTACTGGTCTGATGCTCGTTACTGCCCGGAGTGCTGCGAACTACTCGCCAACGAGTTCGACAAACGACGTATTTGGCCAACACCGCCGTGGATTGCCCAGGCCGCAAGAGAACTCGAAACCGCATCATGAGTGCGCCAACATGCCGCTACTGCTCCGTGCCGGTGAACCCTTGGGCGCACGGCGATTGGGATATCTGCGCCGCCGTTGCTTGCTTCGACCGTGCAGTGAACGAGCGGAAGGAGAGGGAACGATGACTGGGCCCGCGATCCTTGGGCTTGACCCTTCGCTCACGTCAACGGGATGGTGCAGGCCAAACCAGCAAACCGGTTTGATCATCACCGGCAAACTCACCGGTCCAGAACGTCTCGTGTTCATCCGTGAAGCTGTTCGCTCGTTGCTCGCCGGTGTTGAGCTGGTCGTGATCGAAGCGGTACCAACCCACGGCGCCATGTCCATAGCTCCACTCGCTGGGCTTGGCTCAGTGCTTCGTGTGGCGATCTACGAGGCCGGTATCCCCTATGTGGACGTATCACCCTCAACCCGGGCCAAGTTTGCTTGTGGCGACCAGAAACACCGAGACAAAGACGCTGTACTAGCCCGAGCAATCAGGGCCGGATCCACAGCGAACACCAACGATGAGGCCGACGCCTATTGGCTCCACCGCATCGCTACCGCCGCCTACCAACCCATCGATGCATTACCGAAGTACCAAGCCGAAGCGGTAACAGGCATCGCCTGGCCAACCATCGGCAACCACCAACCCAGCACAAGCAAACCGAACACACCATCGAAACGAAGCCGAACGATCAAATGCGATTCATAACCTCAACCCAACCGATCTTCGATGAAGAGCACCCGGGCCGCCAAGTGCTCGCTGTTGACCTCACCGCCGGGGAACTCAGCGACTTCGTGCACTTCGTTGTTCAAAGGACACCAAACACCCTCCCGATGCGCCTATGGAACGAGTTCTCCGCACTATGGCCAATCGCCCCACCAACCCAACGGCTCACCCTTGGCGTTGACGTTGGCTCAGATCTTGGCCCTTGGATCATCGACGTAAGACCCGCTTGGCTATCCGTAGACCCAATCACCGACAAGCCATACGACCAAGTCGGTGAGGAGGGATGCGGTTGCGCGATCGAGCCTTGCGAACACGCACGGCTCGTTCTCGAATGGAACGGTGATCCTCGCTTGAGTAACTGGCTCGACGGTCTCGAGACCGCAAGTACCGAGCTCACCACCGAGAACTCCGAAGCCTGGTTAGCTGGACTCACCCAATGAGCTACCGGCCACGGTGGCGACCACCTATTCAACTATTTTCGAACGCCTTCGGTTTAGTCACCACGTTTAGAGCGTCGGCGAAGCGCCTTGGACTGCCAGTAGAACCGCCGGTACGTTTGCGCTCCGATGGCGGCAATCAAAGTAAGAATAACGAGCGCTGCTTTGAGTCCAGCTTCTCTGCGGCACTTGCTGACCGCTCCTGCCGGAATTCCCGAAAGATAGACGCGTATGTACGAATCGTTTGCGACCTCCCGAGCCCCGAGCTTGCTCAGCTCAATCTGATAGCCAGAAGGTTTGCGTATCAAATTGATCGCTGAACCGCATCGATAGGGAACCCCGGCGTAAGATGCAGTCAAATTGACGCCCATGAGCCACGCTGTCAAGAGGAGTGCAGGGAACGCAATCCAAAGAAGTCGTTCTTTCTTCCATGATCGATTTTCGCGCTTGCCATCAATGACCTCAAACATCTCCCGCACTCATCAAGTATGCATGCAGCTGACCACGGCCCGGATTTGTGAGCCTGGGCCGTGTCTTTTGTGGTCGCTCCAACTGCGCAGACTCAACCCCTACCGCCACCGCTGCGGGCTCTCCGGGCCAGTGCTGACCGACTCAACCTGCGTATAGCCGACGCTCACCCACCAGCTGCACCCCAGCCAAGTAACCCGCCCGCACAAGCACGAAGGCCCAACCAACACGGTCGGAGCCTCACGTTTCTTTCAGGGGGAATCCCCAGCCCAGACACCTTTTGTCTACCCGGATACCTACTTGAATTTCTGGCACAACTTCCGTTTTTTTAGTTCAGCCCACTCACGGCTCATACACCTGTAAACGAATCTAGTTAGTGGAGGGGTGGGGGTTCGGAATGACATCGTTAACGCGCCACTGGTTGTAGTTGCGCTCAAAGACCTCGCCCCAAACTTGGTGGAGCGCTTTAGCCCAGGGGCAAAACGAGGCCGTTCCCGATTCCCAGGCTTCAACCTCCGAGGCTTCCACGCCAGCGGAAGCCGCCACTTCAGCAAGCGATAGCCGGAGTTCCTTCCGCAACTGGCTGATTACCTCGCCAGAATTCATAGTCCCGGCTCTCCCACGACGCCAAGGCACTGGCTCAGGTCTTCAAGCGTCGATTGAACGTATGCCTGGCGCTCGCTCACTACGAAGGCTTCGATCTCGTGGCCTTCACCGCCCAGCTCGTCGGCAACGACCAGCATTTCGACCAAGTGCTTCCCGACCGCCGCTAGTGCACGGTCACGCCAGCTAGTTGCAATGCCGTCGGTGCAATCAGAACGGCCCTGGTCCAGAACAATTTCCAGGCCGCCGGCTGTCGGCTTTCCAACGGCGAGAACATCGGGCGGGAGTTTGGCAAAAGTGACCTTGAACGCAAAGGTTTGTGTCCGTGTTTCGGTGCGTTCTACCGGCGAGATGGCACACCCAATGGCACACGGTGGGAGGTAACCCTCCTCTTCCAAACTCCCCCAGGTGCTGTGACCTGGGGGAATGCTTGTGCGCTCGGAGGGACTCGAACCCCCAACCTTCTGATCCGTAATCAGATGCTCTATCCGTTGAGCTACGAACGCCGACATGAAACTTGAAACAGAGAGCTTATCGGAGTCCGGCGGGGTCCCAGACAGGAATTCCTACCGGCTCCGATGAGCCAACTGGCGGAGAAGGAGGGATTTGAACCCTCGGACCCAGTTTCCCAAGTCCCCTCATTAGCAGTGAGGTCGATTCGGCCGCTCTCGCACTTCTCCATGCCGGACGAATCCGACGGCTGTCAATTGTTTCACACCGCCAACTCCCCCGCAGCACTGATTTCCAAAAGGTGGCTCAGCTCGGCCAATGCCGCTTGTCAACTCGGGGCAGAGCAATTAACCACGGATCCAGACGCAGATGTAGCCCACTAACGCGGTTTTTCTCACTAGCTATGAGAAAAACAGGCTTAGTGGGCGACATTCCCACCGCCACTTCAAATCTGTTTAGCGTTTTCGGAGACGGAGGGTGTCCCGAGTACTCCGCCGTTGAGTGTTTACTGTTGACGGTGAAAAACAGCTATGGCTGAGGACCGGTTAAGCCCTCAGCCACTTTGTGGTGTTGCATTTTGTGCGGAAGAGGAGGGATTTGAACCCTCGGAACCTTGCAGTTCAACGGTTTTCAAGACCGTCGCATTCGGCCGCTCTGCCACCCTTCCCGGTAAAGCGCAGCACAGATCCTACCTATGTCGGCCGCAGCCCGTTACGAGTTTTTTGCGCCATACGGCTCGAGCCGTCGCCTCGAAAGAATACGGAAAGTGCCTACGGACAGCTCGTGGAAGCCGTACTTGTGCCCCCCGGAGCCAATTCGTCGTGTCACAAGGAGCCACCCTTTTTCTTTGTGACACGACTTGCTCTGGAACAAATTGGGCGTTTCAGCACCGCAAACAACGCAAGCAAGCCGAGGTTTTTCGGCCGTGACCGACTACCGTGCAAACCATGTCGTTGATTCGTTCCCGTTTGTTCCCCCAGAGCCTTCTTGTGGTGGGCCTTCTTGCGTTTGCTCCCCTGCCAGCAACGGCCGCCCTCCCCCCACAGAGCCCCACTGAGCTGGCGGAACTCTCCGGACGAGCGTTTTTGGCCACCGTCACCGCAGTAAAGGACTACGGACCAACGCCAGCAACCATGGCTGAACCAATGCCCGGCCCGATTCCTGGGAAACGGGCGCAGAAGGTGACCCTCACGGTGGCTGAAGTGATCCGTTGGGGAACTTCGAAACGCCCGAAGAAAGACACAACAATCGTGGTTATCAAGCCAACCGAACCCTATTCATTAAAAGTTGGCGACACGGCGATCTTCCTGCTTTCAAACTGCGCACCCAATGAACCCGTTCTCGTTGGTCGCTACGGCACGGTTGGAGCCGACCAAACCGCGCTTCGCGCCGCGCTCAAAGCCACGAAAGCCGTCCGCTGCGGATAAGTAACCACCAGCTTCGATCCGGACTGCTGGCCAATTAGGTGCACTAGAAATTGACGCTGAATCCGGGGCGACAGCGAGACCAGCGGCAGATCACAAGCCCAGATCAGCGATTCTGCTGGGCGGCCTAGACATTGACGCTGAATCCGGGGCGGCAGCGAGACCAGCGGCAGATCACAAGCCCAGATCAGCGATTTTGCGTCGGCCAAGAAATCCGTGGTTGTCATCGTGGTACCAGGCAAGGGCCGGTTCGTTTTCTAACCAACAAAGTAGAAACGTGCGATCCGCATATCGCATAGGAAAGTCGATCAGTAGTGGTGCGTACCCCTTCACTTGAATGCCTTCGGCCCCAAACCAATCAAGTGCTTCCGAGAGCCGGGCTTCAAGACTCTTTACTTCGGGTAGCTGGGTTTTGTCGCCCTCATTGAGGCGTTCCATTCGATAAGCCAACTCGGCACGAACTTCGATAATGGCCTCCGATCGAACAAACACCTCAGGCATGAGCGCTTCGGCTTGGCTCAGCGAGAAGAATCGTTCCACTTCTTCAGCATTGCACTGAGTGTTTCGTTACGCCTGGTCGAGACTCGCTACCGGATCAGCGGTGCACGGGCGAGGATCAACATTCAGCGAGAAACTCACCCGTTTGGGAAGCAACCGCAATGCGCTCTTGGTCGCTGTGGTTTTCTCTGCCGGTGCAATCCAACCAGCCGGAGGGCTGACCAGGCAAAGCCCGTCATAAAGATTTCCGCGGACGGTTTCGCCATCGACAGCCTCAATGTCACACGTTGGCGCACTATCAGCCGAAGCCACAGCTTTTCCAGGCTTGGCCCGCTCGATTCTTCCTTTTTCCACATCAGCCGCAGCGACGCCGCCAACAAGCACAAGCCCACCAACGATGGACCCAGCGAGCCACGCAACATAGGTTCGTTCTTGCTTCACAGTGCTGATCCTAACGGTCTTGGGAGCGAGTTCATAGCTCCTTCAACGTATCGGTCGACGGGTTTGGTTCCTTGAGTAGCGTCGTTGCGTGCCTCGGCCGGGGTGGCTGAATCCATTGGACGTGTTTCCGGCGTGTGGCCAGAAAAACGTCCAATGGATCTGGTTAGCTCGTCAATAGGAACGGCCCGAGCGTGATTGCGCCCGGGCCGTTCGACGTTTGGTTGCGGAGGACTAAACCCCCGGTGAAGCCGAATGCCTAGACGGTGAGGCCCTTAACGATTTCGGCCATGAGTTCGCCGGCTTCGGTGGGGTTGAGGCCGATCT
>JAYSVF010000317.1:0-16885 GCA_043718695.1 Acidimicrobiia bacterium
CCACCCAACCCGTACAAACATCCCACCGGTGAAACACTCCAACGCAAATGGATAACCCTCGCCCCGGCCAGGGCAACCTCGGAACGCCTTAGTCACCTGAAGAGCGTGGCAGCGGCCTAAGGCGAAAGCGCCCGGCCTCTGCGTGAGAAACAAGAGGATGCCGAACGTAGCAAGCACATCCGGTTTAGACCGGACAATTGGTGGTGGTTTTACTGGCAACGCGCCCAAGCGCTGACGTCGCTTACGGAATCGCCCACGCCAAGCAATTCTTTGGTAGAACAACCCGATGGCTAGTTCCTTTACAACCGTCGACGACTACATCGCTTCGTTTCCCGAGATGGTGCAGCCCGCGCTTCAAGCCGTCCGCCAAGCCATCAGACAAGCTGCACCCGAGGCTGAGGAATCGATCAGCTACCAAATCGCTGCGTACAAAATGAACGGAAAGCCCGTCACCTACTTCGGCGGTTGGAAGCACCACATAGGCCTCTACCCTCTACCTGCTGGCGACGACGATTTCCAAGCCGAACTTTCAACCTACAAACACGCCAAAGGCACGGTGAAGTTCATGCTCGCCGACCCAATCCCCACCGATTTCATAGCCCGCCTCGTGACCCACCGCCTCGCCGAGCTGGGTGCCTCGAAATAGCGAGCGGAATCCCTCCAAACCACGCGTTGGCATCGGCTATGTTGGAGGTGATAACGGGCTATAGCGCAGCTTGGTAGCGCGCTTGACTGGGGGTCAAGAGGTCGTGGGTTCGAATCCCGCTAGCCCGACCAACGAAAAATGCCAGGTCAGAGCACTGCTCGGCCTGGCCTTTTTGGTTTACCGGTCAAAGAAACTGGTACGCGGGACTTGACACGAAGATTGACCTGGAACCTCAGAGTCCATTTCGATGGTCGATAGTCAATTTGCCTCTCTGCGTCCTTCAAGATTTGGGCCGTTTACCGAACGGTGAGGAGCGGGTCGTCGCTGATGTGGCTCATGATTCCCGTTGGGCCGATTGGTTCGACGCCGGCAAGGGTCACTCGGCGCATGCGGCGGGTTGCGGTGCCGTAATCGTCGGTTGCGTAATGCATCGTTGCTTGGTTGTCCCACAGGAGAACGTCGCCGACTTCCCATCGATGACGAAGCACAAACTCCGGTTGGGTCGCATGCTCGTACAGCACCCGAAGTACACCATCGCTTTCGTGACGACTAAACCCAGCGATGTGTGACGTGAACCCAGGATTCACAAACAACGAACACAAACCCGTTATGGGATGTACTCGCACGACTGGATGCACAACGGGTGGCACTGATTTTGACTGCTCATACATGGCCATTGCATCATCACGGCTAAGCGCAGTATCGAAGGGTTCACCCCAATAGGCAAGTGGTGAAATCCGATGCACGGCCGAGAGGCCATTGATCATTTCGCGCAGTGCACCTGAAAGCCCAAGGTATGCCGAGCGCATGTCAGCAAACAGTGTGTCGCCTCCATGGCTGGGTAACTCGTCGGCCACAAGAATCGATGCGGCGGGAGGCCGGGGTACGAAGGTCACGTCGGTATGCCATCGCGCGTTTTTGCCACCGAGCGCACCGTCGACGGGAAGGATCTCGGGGAACCCAGGCAGCGAAGGAATCACCGGATGTGCTGGAGTCGGCGTGCCCAGTCTGCGTGCCAGTGCAACCTGCCCGGCGGGACTGAGATCCTGGCCGCGAATAACAAGAACCCGATAGTTGTGCAGGAGATCGAGGATTTCACCTGCGGCCCCGTCATCGCTCAGTACGGCGCCAGACAACTCCGCGCCGAAGCACCCGGTCAGCTGTTTCACCGTCCAACACCTTGGACCCTGACCCTGCCCGGGAGCCTGAGATTGATCCCGGGCCCCCGGTAAGTCTGGAGGAGTCTGAACCTGTGCCAACTCGTCAATACTCACGACACTCACGCTAACCGGATCGAACAAACCCGAGCAATTGCGAGAAGGCCAATCTTGGCGACATCCTTACCATGATGCTCCGCAGACACTTCCTTCCACAGCTCCCGTGTTTTACCGAGGAATTGGCAGGTTGAGGAATTCCAAGACCAGTTCGATCATGCGCGTTGGGTTGTCGAGTGACGCGAAGGTGTAGGAATCGTCGATCCAACGGAGTTGGCAACCGGGCAGAAGTGCGGTAAGCCGGTGAGCGTCTTTGCGAGGGAACACCTTGTCCTTCCGTGACCACATCACCATTGACGGTCCAGCAAAATGACGGAGCTTTTCGGCGGCATCGAGCGTATCGACGGAACTCATTTGCAGAATGAACGCAACGAGATCGGCACGGATCTCAGGGTCACTCGGCGGTTCAGACCAGGCCTTGACGAGCGACGGATCGATCTTGTGTTTCGCCACCAAACCCAAAGGTAACGGTACGTGTTGATACTTGTTGTCACTCAACGTTTTCAACACCAGACTCATCGCGGGTGACCAGCGAGCTGCCCACTTGAACGGCTTGACCAACATCGGCGGATAGTGCTCAAACGCATCACAGGACATCAACGCCAAACGTTCAATCCGCTCCGGCCGTGATGCAACCGCCACTTGGGCAATAGCGCCACCGGTGTCAAAACCGAGAATTGAGAACCGCTCAATACCAAGTGAATCGGCAACATCGAAGAGACAATCAGCCACCCCACGGGTGCTGAGCTTCGAGCGATCCGCCACTGCCACGGAATGCGCACCAAGAGGTAGATCAGGCAGCACCACGGTGAACCCTTGCGAAGCGACCGCCGCTGCGACTTGATCCCAGATTCTGCCATCGACAAGCAGCCCATGGGTGAACATCAGTGTTGGACCAGTTCCCGCCGTCCGCACACGGATACGACCCATCGGTAGATCAACCCACTGCGTTTCAAACGTTGTCATTTGCGAACCTCCATAGTCGAGACATCAAAAGTGTAGCAGTCGCTACATTTTGCGGAAACCGAGAGGTTCAGCAGGCGGCGAGGGCTACAGCTTGTACTTGCGCTGCGGCAATGGTGGGCGTGAGAACGCCCTTGAGGACGGCGTTGATCGCGGCTGCTCCCTCGTCCTCAATCTTCGGGAAGTACGTAAGGGGCGGGTACGTGATCATCATGTCGGCGATCGTTGCTCGGGTGAGCGCCAACCTTGTTGCATCAACATCACTGATCGGCACCACCGCTTCAAGTGCAGCACTATGCGCGCAGATAGAACCAAACGAAGCGTCATGCGCTTGAGCTTCAAAGCTTGCCAACTGCTCGATAAGGGCAACCGCTCCGGGCAGATCACCACAAGTGCGAGGGATAGCCCAAGCATGACAACCCGAGTAGCTCACGGCGCGCACAAGTCCGCCTGGATAGAGCGATGGCAGCAGTGCTAACGATGATCCGGCAATGGCCGACCAACCCCCGGGCCAAGCCGCGGCCATATCGATCCGCCCATCGAGCAGGGCGCGGTCAACATCGTCATAGTGCCAATCGGGAAGGTCAGCCGGCGCACGGTCCCCCAACACAGCCATCAACTCCAGCGCCGCAACTGCCTCGGGCGTATCCATCGTCGGCCGCAGGTCATCATCAAACAGCGCACCACCCGCGGCGGTTACGAGTTCGAAGAACAGGCCAAAGGCACCGGATTCCCGACCGGTAAATCCAAACACCGTGTCTGAAGCGGCGAGCTCGGCCCACGTCGTCGGCGCTACAGGGACTCGATCGGCACGTGACCAGGCAAGGCGCACATCAATCAAGCGGGGCAAGCAAAATTGTTGGTTGCGGAACTGGCACAGCGCCACGGCAGCGGGCGCAAGGGCTTCAACCGTGCCGACGGAAACGAGATCGTTGAGCGGAAGCAACCACGAGGCTTGCGACGGAGCGTATTTGGAGTGGGTGGCCAAAACATCGATCCGCTCCCCTGCCAACAACATCGCGGCGACGGCGCGATTCAAGGTGGGGTGATCGGCCTTCGCGATTATCTCCACCTCACCCGGTGCAAACACGCTTTCTATGTGGTCATACATTGGCCCGCCAACCAGGGCAATTCGCAACGTCATACGCTCAGCTCACGGCCCTACGATCCGAACGCCAGTAATGCCACCATCGAGCAGAAAATCCGAACCGGTGGTGAAGGTGCTGGGCGCTGCAAGATAAGCCACGGCATCGGCAACTTCCTCGACCGATACCATACGGCCCATGGGTTGACGTTTGCGCATGTTCTCAACCGTGGCCGCGGGATCAGCCGTGGTGGCCACAACACGCTCCACCCACGGTGACCATACGGTGCCTGGCGAAACGCAGTTCACTCGAATGCCGTAAGCAACTTCATCTGCGGCCATAGCTTTCGTGAGTGCCAGCACCGCACCCTTCGACGCCGAATAGACGGCGCGCTGCACCAACCCCACCGATGCCGCCACTGAACAGGTGTTGATAATCACCCCAGAATTGACTGCGCGCATATGAGGTAGAACAGCCTTACTCATCGAAGCCAACCCAAAAACGTTCACCCCAAACGTTGACGTCCAATCAGCCAGGGTGGCATCCACAATGTCACCCACAGCCGCGATACCTGCGTTGTTGCACAGCACATCGATACCCCCGTGCTCGCTCACAATCTTGGTAACCGCTTCATCAATTGAGCCCGGATTGGTGAGATCCACAGCAATATCGCTTCCGGCCAGATCGAGACCAACCACGATGGCCCCATCAGCCCGGAACCGAGCCACGATTGCCGTACCAATTCCACCCGCTGCACCGGTCACCACTACCACGCGTCTTTTCACGAACTTCGGTTTAGCATGGGCGGCGCATGCCACGGATAACTGCCATCTCTACCCATGATCTTCGGGCACCCACCTCACGCACGCTGGCCGGTTCCGATGCGGTGCACGTCGACCCCGATTACTCAGCGGCCTATGTGGTGATCAGCACGGATAGCGAGCACGCCGGCCATGGGTTTGCCTTCACGATTGGTCAAGGCAATGATCTGTGCTGTGCCGCCATTGAACTACTCGGACGTTCCCTTGTGGGCCGCAACCTCGAAGACATCACCTCAGCAATGGGCGATTGGTGGCGATCAGTAGTCAACCATTCACAACTCCGTTGGTTGGGGCCGGAGAAGGGCGTTATCCATTTGGCTACCGCTGCACTCGTGAATGCGGTCTGGGATTTGTGGGCCAAGGTTGAAGGTCAACCGGTCTGGCGCCTGGTTGCTGATCTTGAACCGGCTCACCTGCTTAGCTGCCTGGATTTACGGTACGTGCGCGACATGGTCGATGAAGTTCGGGCGCTGGAAATGCTCACCGCCATGCAATCGGGTAAAGCCACACGGATCGCCGAACTGCAGCGTGATGGTTACCCTGCGTACATAACATCGGCTGGTTGGCTCGGCTACCGCGAAGCGAAAGTTCGTGACCTGTGCCGAAGCTCGCTCGCTGAAGGCTGGACATCGTTCAAAACCAAAGTCGGCATTGACGTTGCCTCCGATGTGCGGCGGTGCGAAGTGATGCGCGAAGAACTTGGAGACACCGTGCAGCTCATGGCCGATGCCAACCAAGTGTGGGACGTACAACAAGCCATTGAGTGGATGAAACCACTGCAACGGTTTGATCTGCGCTGGATTGAAGAACCCACCAGCCCCGATGATGTACTCGGCCATGCCACCATCCGCAATGCCATCGCACCCACCAAAGTTGCCACCGGCGAACACGCACAAAACCGGGTGATCTTCAAACAACTCCTCCAGGCCGGTGCTATTGACTACGCCCAGATTGATGCCTGTCGCCTCGGTGGGCTTAATGAAAACATCGTCGTCATGTTGTTGTGCGCTGCGGCAAACGTACCGGTTTGCCCTCATGCTGGTGGGATTGGTTTGTGCGAATACGTGCAACACCTCTCCATGATTGATTACGTCTCAATCTCCGGCTCGCTCGTTGATCGCACCACCGAGTTTGCAGGCCATCTTCACGAGCATTTCATCGATCCGCCACGGCTGAGGGGTGGCAGATACCTCGTTCCCGAACGTGCTGGCTTCTCCGCTGAGATGTGGCCCGAATCTATCCGTACACTTACCTACCCGAATGGCTCAGCATGGCAATAACTTCACCCCTCCCAAAGATCGGCTTCGGCGCCGCACCACTTGGCAACCTCTTCACCTCCGTTACCAGCGAAGAAGCTATGCGTGCATTGCAGCTCGCCCACAGCGAAGGCGTTCGCATGTACGACACCGCACCGCAATATGGGCTCGGCCTTTCCGAACAACGCCTCGGCAAAGCCCTCGCCACCTGGGACCGATCAGAAATCGTGCTGAGCACCAAGGTCGGGCGGATTGTGGATGCCAATGGGCCTGAGGAGTTAACCTCGTTTGTAGACCTGCCGCACTCGAATCGATTCCGGTGGGATTACTCCCGAGATGGCGTACTTCGATCCATTGACGAGAGCTGCAAAAGACTCGGCGTTGATCATCTCGACATCGTCTACGTCCATGACCCCGATGCGCACGGGGCCGAAGCCACCAGCGGCGCGTTTCCGGCCCTAATCGAACTACGCGAACAGGGTGTCATCAGTGCCATCGGCGCAGGGATGAACCAGTTCGAAATGCTTACGCGTTTCGTCCGAAACATCGACCTTGATTGCATCCTGCTTGCCGGCCGATGGACACTGCTCGACAAAACCGGCGAAGCTCTCCTTGATCTCTGCTCAACCAATGGGGTGCAGGTGATCTGCGGCGGGGTCTTCAACTCCGGTCTTCTCGCCGCACCCAGCGCCGATGCCACCTTCGATTATCTGCCTGCTGATAAATCGCTGGTCACCCAAGCTCACAGACTCGCCGCGGAAGCTGAAGCGAACGGTTCCAGCTTGATCGCTGAGGCAATCAAATTCCCCTTCAGCCACCCAGCAGTTTCCTCGGTCTTACTCGGTATGCGCTCTTCAGCCGAGGTAACCACCAACCTGCACGCAGCAAAGTCCGTCGGGCTGCTGTAACGCAGCGCTCTGCAACCAAATCACAGCGGCAAACGCTTCGGTTGACCTTGCCAAAGGAGCCAAGGGTCATCTGATCGAAGATGGGCTGATCTCAGCCCAAGGAAACGGAACCTCGCCGCTGGGTTCCACGCTTTGCCGACGGGAGGAAACCCGCACACATGGTGAAACGTAAGCGAGTGTTGGACCAGACAACCCGTTCAGAACTGAACGGCAACCGAATTGTTTCCTCGGTTTAGGCCATTTGCCACAACTTCAGGCAAAGGTACCAACTGGCCACCAAGTGTGGCTAGGGTTAAAGGTTCCTTCTAACAAAGAAAGATGGTGATAGGTGACGTGAACATCATCGCTCCCCCCAAGACGCAACACAACAGCAACAACAGCATCAACAGCGCAAGCAACACCAACAATGCGTGTACCGATCCCGCTTGCAATCCCGCCACTGCACCAGCAGTCGCAGAAGTTCCCAGTATTTACGAACGGCGTGAATCTAACGTTCGGTCCTACTGCCGAAGCTTCCCTACCGAGTTCGCCTCCGCCATCGGTTCTACTCTCACCGATTCTGCCGGACGCACCTATCTCGATTTCTTCGCCGGCGCCGGAGCCCTCAACTACGGGCACAATCATCCCCGCCTCAAACAAGCCCTTGTGGATTACATCTCAGCCGATGGCCTGACCCATGGTCTGGACCTTCACACGACCGCCAAAACGGCGTTTCTTACTGAGTTCGAATCCCGGGTTCTTCAGCCCCGGTCACTGCCTTACAAGGTGCAGTTTACCGGCCCTACCGGCGCGAATGCCGTAGAGGCAGCACTAAAGATCGCCCGAAAAGCTACCGGCCGCACCGGAGTTTTCTCCTTCATGGGTGGCTACCATGGCCATTCCCTCGGCGGTCTTGCCGCGACTGCGAACCGGGAACATCGCGCCGGTGCAGGCGTGCCACTAGGGAACACCACCTTCCTGCCCTTTCCCTTCGGCGAAATGGCCGGTGTTGATACGCTTGCATACCTTCGCTCGGTGCTTTCCGACGGCCACTCGGGCATTGAAGTTCCCGCGGCGGTGATCGTGGAGACCATTCAGGCCGAAGGCGGCATCTGCATTGCCCCCACCGCTTGGTTGCAGCAACTCCGAGCCATTTGCGATCAGTACGAAATCGTCCTCATCATCGACGATATTCAAACTGGTTGCGGCCGGACAGGGGAATTTTTCAGTTTCGAGCGGGCCGGAATCATCCCCGATATTGTGACGCTCTCGAAATCCATTTCCGGTTTTGGTCTGCCGATGTCGCTGGTACTCATGAAGCCTGAGCTCGATATCTGGCAGCCCGCCGAGCACACCGGTACGTTCCGGGGCCCACAGTTGGCTTTCGTGACCGCAACCGAAGCACTCCGCGTTTTCGATGAAGACGCCTATGCAGCTCGCACGGCCGACAAAGGCCGGATCATCGCTGAAACGTTCGCTGCATTGGTTGCACCGCTCGATCCACGCATCGTTACTCGCGGAATCGGCATGATGTGGGGCGTTGACTTCACCGCTATCGATGCAACCGGTGCGTTCGCCAAGAAGGTCTCCCAACAGTGCTTTACCGAAGGCTTGATCATTGAGCGTGTTGGCCGTAACGACACCGTGCTCAAGGTTCTTCCTCCGTTGGTAATCACTCCTGATGAACTTGATTCGGGCCTACGAACCATCGCCGGTGCAATCAAACATCAGCTGAGCTGAGCTAAGCCAGCGCTTCGCTCATTGCTTCAGAACAAACATTCGCCGTTCCACTCCGACAGCATCATCGGTTGGCGGAACACTTCTAGAGCCAACACTTCTAGAATTGACGGGTGTCAATGAACAGCCGGCCCACTCCCCCAACCATCGAAGATCTGCGTGCCTACTATGTGGGCGAGCGGGCTTCGTTTCATATGCCTGCGCACAAACAA
The DNA here is from genome assembly GCA_043718695.1 of Acidimicrobiia bacterium. Classification (GTDB taxonomy): domain Bacteria; phylum Actinomycetota; class Acidimicrobiia; order Acidimicrobiales; family JANYDT01; genus JANMZO01. Next base: position 8,882 of record JAYSVF010000317.1, read on the forward strand.
CGCGGAGGCGTACATCCACTGTTTAACGAAGTGTTCGGCAATCAGCTCCTCCACGCCGACGTCAGCGAGATGGGTGGGTTTGATTACCTCCACGCACCATCAGGTTCGATTGTAGGTGCACAGGCTAAAGCCGCCGAAGTCTTTGGGGCAGCGGCAACATTTTTCTTGGTCAACGGTTCCACGGGAGGCAATCTGGCGGCCATAACCGCATTCGCTGGGGACGGCGACAACGTCATCATGCTGCGAGGTTCACATCGCAGCGTGTACACGGGCGCCGTCCTCGCCGGCGCAACTCCCCACTACCTTCCCTATGAACACGATCTCACCGAAGACGGCTGGTTTCTCCCCGCCGACCTCGCCACCGTACATCTTCCCGAGCGTGCCGCCATCGTGCACCTCACCCGGCCCAACTATTACGGCATGGCCACCGATTTAGCCCCATTCGTCGCGCTGGCTCGGCGTCTCGGCGCGTTACTGGTGGTCGATGAAGCCCACGGTTCTCACTTTGGCTTCCACCCGGGCCTTCCCGCCTCGGCCTTGGCCCAAGGTGCCGATATCGTGATCCAATCAACCCACAAAACCCTAGGCGCGCTTACTCAAGCCTCCATGCTCCACGTCGCCCCAGGCGTTCCCACTGCGCCGCTCAAACGAGCCCTAGGCATGCTTCAATCGTCATCCCCGAGTGCGCTGCTAACGATGTCACTAGACCTGGCAGCCCACCACCTGGCCGACGGGGGCCGCACCGAATTGGCCAACGCAATCGATTTGTCCTCAACCGTGCGAAGTTCAGTAGCCGCCATCGATGGACTCCGAATACTCAACCGTCCTGCTGCACACCCAAGCGTTGCAACCGATCCAACCAAATTGGTGATCGATGTCCGTGCCCTTGGCATCACCGGTTTTGCCGCATCCGCTTGGTTACGAACCAACGGTCAGCTCTGGGTTGAACTTTCTGACTTTCACCGAGTCGTGTGTTCACTTACCGTCGGCGACACCGCCGAATCGTGTGCGTTCCTCATCGAATCACTTCGTTCATTGGCAGCCGCTCAGCACATGCCGAGCACCGGGAAATCAGCGGCACTACCCGCCACGCCCCCGCAACGCCGATCCCTCCGCGCTGCACTTCACGCGCCATCGGTTCCCATCGCCACCGCTGACTCACTCGGCCGGATCTGCGCCGAATACGTGATTCCCTACCCACCAGGAATCCCCCTCCTGGTTCCCGGTGAAGAAATCACCGCTGATACCCTCACTGCGCTAGCCGCCTTCCGCTCAGCGGGCGCAAAAGTCGTAGGCCCCGACGACCTGACCGGCACCACCCTCCTCGTCAACAACTGAGTGCCTCAGCACTGCTGAAATCGCAAACGCGGACCGCCCAGTCTTCGGGGCCCATTGAACGCCAACGTCACCTGCCTGAGGTACAGGTGCGCTGTGAACCAAATAGAGCATCATCTATTCCCTACGTGATTCACTATTCCGCGACAACCAAACTTGTCCTAATTGAACAGCCATTGGGCGCCTTGAATCACGCGCCAGCCCAGGTAGATCACGAGGCAGGCAATCATCACCTTGAAATGCCAGGGGGCCTTGGGGGCTTCGCCTTCAGTTTCACCGGGGCCGGGTACGCCGAGGGAACGTGCTTCCATACGCAATGCCCCTTTGGTCGCGAGCACCGTGTTACAGGTAGGGCAGGCCCCGCCGGATTTCAGAGCATTCGGCGCCCAATACTTCGCGCACGAATCACACCATGGCATTACTGAACCACCACGCCTACCGAAACGGGCGGTGAAGCAGTCGCACTCGAATTAGCGAATGCCCGTGCTTGCCCGTCAACGCTCGAACCTATCGAACCTGGCGACGCGGCCAATCGTGGTCCGGCTGCCGCAACCCTGCTTGGAACGCCATGCCCGATAGCCAAAGCCGTCTGCGCGCTTACGACAAGCAAGTGCTCAAGGTTGATGCCGGTTTCCACACCAAGATCATCGCAGAGGTAAACCAGATCTTCCGTGGCGAGATTCCCCGCAGCACCAGCGGCAAAGGGCGAGCCCCCGAGTCCACCAACTGAGGTGTCAAACCGACGAACACCCATTTGCATCGCTGCATAAGCATTCACTAAACCCGTACCGCGAGTCTCATGGAGATGCAGCCCAACCTCAGAACGAGCCGCTGGGCTGAGGGCATCAAGCACCGCCGCTATTCGAGCTGGGGTGGCCATGCCGGTGGTGTCGGCGAGAGTAACCCGAGTGGCCCCACCTAACAGTAACGAGTCACACAAAGCACCAATCACCAGCGGTTCGAGATCTCCCTCATAAGGAGAGCCAAATGCGCAAGAGATCACCACATCAATGGGGACCTGTCCGCCAACCTCACCCACTATTGCTGCCGCAGACATCACTGCATCGGCCACGTTCATTCCAACGTTACGTTGGCTGTAAACCTCAGAGGCCGAGACCGTGACCGTGATCTCGTCAACGCCTGCAACGAGAGCCATTTGTGCTCCCCGAACGTTTGGTACCAGCGCAGCACGCACCACCCCTTCACGCCCAGCCACACCAGCCACGACTTCGGCGCCACCGGCCATTGAGGGGACGGCCTTGGGGGAAACAAACGAACAAATCTCCACGTGGCGAAGCCCCGCAGCAAACAGTCCCTCAATCATCTCAATACGTGCGCTTACAGAAATTGGCTGCTCAGCCTGTAACCCATCACGCGGACCAACATCGCGAATCTCTACCGAAGCGGGAAGCAAAAGCGGCTCCGAACGTCGGGGGATTTCGGGGGGAACACCCATAGAGGGACTCATACGGGGGGCACTCCATGGCGACGATCGGAAAACACTCGGGATTTGTTGCGCGCTCGAGCGATACGCACAATCAATTCTCCGCGAAGCGCTTCTGGTTGGATGATGGCGTCGATGACTAGCTCCGAGGCCAACAGCAACAAATCCACGTCCTTCTCATACTCTGCACGCATAGCAGTTACAAACGCGGCACGTTCGTCGAGATCTTCGATCGCAGCAATTTTGTTGGCATACACCGCATTCACAGCAGGTTCCGCGCCCATCACGGCAATCTTGGCCATCGGGAGCGCAATCACCGCATCAGGTTCAAACGCCGGGCCACTCATTGCGTACAGACCAGCACCATAAGCCTTGCGCACAATCACACTGATCTTAGGCACTGTCGCTTCAGATACGGCAGTAATCATCTTGGCTCCGTGGCGAATAATGCCTTCACGTTCAACCGCGGTGCCCACCATAAAACCGGGGATATCCGCCAGGAACACCAACGGGATATTGAACGCATCACACAGCCAGATGAACCGTGCGGCTTTGTCGGCAGAGTCACCGAACAGCACACCGCCCTTTTGCATGGGATTGTTGGCCACAACGCCTACAACCTCCCCATTGAGACGACCCAGGCCCACCACAAGTTCCCGGGCAAACAACGGTTTCATTTCAAACCACGAGCCCGCATCAACAATCGCTGCGATCACCTTGCGCATGTCATAGGCGCGCCTATCTTCGAGCGGCACCATTGAAGCAGTAAACACCGCAACCGAATCCGCAGCCGGGGCGGAAGGTGGATTGGACCGCCAGTTCGTGGGAAAGAACGACACATACCGGCGAGCCAAAGCAATCGCCTCGGCATCATCGGCGGCCAACAAATCTCCGCAGCCAGAAACTGAAGCATGCATACGAGCGCCACCGAGTTCCTCCAAGGTGGTCACCTCCCCAATAACTTCCTCAACCATCCGAGGCGACCCCAAATACATTGAAGCGTTACCTTCAACCATGATGACAATGTCACAAAACGCCGGAATGTAAGCCCCACCGGCGGCAGAGGGACCAAACAGACAGCACACTTGCGGCACCCGTCCGGAAAGCTTCACCTCGTTATAAAAGATCCGCCCGGCACCACGCTTACCCGGAAACAAATCGATCTGATCGGTGATGCGAGCCCCCGCAGAGTCCACCAGATAGAAAATCGGCACCTCCAGCGATAGTGCCTTCTCGGTAATGCGAATGATTTTCTCTACCGTTCGAGCACCCCATGAACCAGCCTTCACCGTTGGGTCATTGGCCATAATGCACACCGGGCGACCCTCGATCAGGCCCGTACCGGTCACCACTCCATCGGCAGCCAAATCACCCGAAGGGGCTAGGGCATTGGCCAAAAGCCCGTCTTCAAGAAAGGATCCAGGATCAACGAGTAACGCAATGCGGTCACGCACAAACAGCTTATTTTGCCGTTCTAGTTTGGCTTGTTCCTTCGTTCGGTTGCTCTGTAGAGCACGGTCGGTCACTGCGGCAAGTTCATCGATCATGAGGCACTAAGTTTCTCAGATGTTCTGGACCCGGCTCAACTCCTCGCCACTTGAGTGCAGCAACGCACTCCGATGACACCGTTGAAAAGTCTGAACCCAAAGCGGTTCGGCCAAGTGCTTTGAGCCAAACCGCGAAATACCGCCGAAAGTTGCAGACAGCAATTAAGCCATTACGGGTATCTCTTGGCGGAGGTTCAACAACAAAATGCCACAACGCCTTCACAAAACGCGGAGTGCACCATGCTTGGACTTCAGCTGTACTGACAATTTGCCGACACCTTAACCATGTTCGCTCCAAAGCCTGCAAAACATCGCCAGAATCCCAGGGTGGCAAAACAATTTTCGGTACTTACGAAACGGCGATTGATCGCGTGCCTTGCTTTGGTTCTTGGGGCCGCTACCACCACCACGGCGGTCACCAACGCTTCTTCGAAGAAGCGCGCAAAGCCCCCGGCAACCATCGTGACTCGCTCAACGCCGAGCAATGGTATAACACCGCCTCAACAGGCAAAACCTGTGTCTCCGCCAAAAGCGACAGCGGTAGTGCGACCGGTGGTCACCGTTAGGCCCACCGTCAAAGCCCGCGCCGCAGCGGTGGCAGCCTCTAGTGGTGTTGGTTGCCGGTTGATGCCGTTGGGCGACTCCCTCACCGCATTTCCTGACTCTTACCGAGGGCCTCTATTCCGCACGCTCAAGGCCGAAGGTCTCAACGTCGACTTCGTTGGCTCAGGAACTTGGGAGCCCACCGGCGGCGGCGACCCAGAAGGAGAGGGCCACGGTGGTTACCGCATCGGACCCGATGATGGTGTTGACTATCAAAATAAACCAACAAACCTTGACTTTTACATCGCCGATTGGCTCAAGCTCTCGAAACCACAAGTCATCATCCTCAGTATCGGAACCAACGATCTCGCAACAGGCGGAGCAATCGCTGATGCAGCGGCGGGGAAGCTCCAAAACCTTGTGGCAAAAATACGCCAACTTGCACCAGACGCCTATTTGGTGATTGGAGACATACCGCCAAATACAACACGCCCAGAAATCAGCCCGCAAGAAACAGCGCTCAACGAAGTCGCCCGCAAGCTCGGAAATGGCAGCGTCCCCAAAATCACGTACGGGGAAACTTCGAAAAATCTGCTTGCTTTGGGATTCTCAACACCAGTTCATACGAGTGACAGCACGCACTTCAATGTTGAAGGCGGGATACTCTACGCAAAAGCCTGGTATCCCAAGGCACGGATTGCCATCAAAGCAGCCTGTGGGGTGTAGCTCAGCAGAGCACGAGTAACTGCTCCAGCTCGGCTGGGGCATTGTTAACATCCCCCGAGTGCATTTTACTTCTTCCCGGTAGAACCCGGGCGGGTAATCGGAATTGCCGTCAACCAATCCGGCACTTCGGAGGCATCCCAGCTCTGCACTTCAACCGCCAAAGCCGAGAGCAATGGCACCCCCAAATCAAGCTTGCCGTTTGCCCGGTCAACCAACACCGCAGCCCCAACGGTTTTTGCCCCGACCGAATCCACCAAAACTTGACACTCACGAATCGAGCCGCCGGTGGTGAGGATGTCATCGACAATCAACACCCGATCCCCGCTGCCTAGATGGTCAGCCCGACGCACGAAACGGTTTCCCTCAGCGTTCTTTTCACCGTAGGCGGCAGGCAACCCAAGTTGACGTCCGAGTTCGTAGGCCAACACGATCCCAAGCGTTGTAGGACCCAGAACCACCGTCGCCTCGATCCCCGCAGCCCGAACCCGGGTAGCAAGCTCAGCACAAAGCGTGGCGACATGCTCGGGCCACCGCAACACATCAAACTTCTCGAAGTACTGATCCGAATGCCTGCCGCTGGTGAGCACAAAATGCCCACGCAACAACGCACCCGATTGCACGAACAGCTCAGCTACTTCATCATTGGTCACGCATCACGGTTTAGCGCAACTCCAAAGCCCCGCTGACCAACTCAATCGATCAGTCTGCGGGATTGCTCAGCAGATCGTCGGCAGATTCCTCAACGATCCAGTTAATTGATGCGACGTGCCTGCCCTACCCAATAAGGCTCGCGAAGGTCTTTCTTGAGGACTTTGCCCGTGGGATTCCGCGGCAACGCCTCAATAAAATCAACCGATGTGGGGCATTTGTAGCCTGCCAACAACGTTTTGGCATGAGCCATGATGGCTGCCGGTTCGGCGGTAACACCCCCTTTGAGCACAATTACGGCCTTCACGGTTTCCCCCCAACGCTCGCTTGGCACACCAATCACAGCCACCTCAGCAATGCCAGGGAACGAGGCCAGCGCATTCTCAACCTCAGCCGGATATACGTTCTCTCCACCTGAGACAATCATGTCTTTCACCCTGTCGGTAAGGAACAGGAAACCTTCCGCATCGAGATACCCAGCATCACCAGTTTTCAGCCAACCATCCTCGGTAATCGTCTTGGCCGTTTCCTCCGGCTTGTTCCAGTACCCATTCATGTTTTGCTCAGAACGCGTCCACAATTCACCAACCTCACCTGTTGGCATCTCGGAGCCAGAATCCACATCAACAATTTTCATTTCCACCCACGGATAGGGCTTGCCCGCGCTGCGCAGCAAATGAGCTCGGGGGCCGGTGGGATCGTGATCCTCTGGGGACAATTCGGTAATGGCACCGGTCGTTTCGGTCATCCCGTACACCTGAATATGGGGACATTTCAGCGTAGCCATCGACGCCATCAATACTTCGTTGGTGATTGGCGAAGCCCCGTACACAACGGAGCGCATCGAGGAATAATCGCCGTCTGCAGCACCGGGAACCATGGCCATGAACGCCAAAAGCGCTGGAACGAAAAACGCGTTCGTGGCTTTGTCGTTACGGATGAGATCAAGCAGAACATTGGGGAGCGGATCACGGACCAGCAGCGTTTCTGCGCCAATAAACATGCCCGCTAACGCCCAACCCGAACCGCCAATATGGAACAGCGGCATCGTGGCAATGTTTTTCGATGTTGCATCCATCCCCCACGGTCCAAGGACATTTTCCAGGAGCTTGAAAAGGCTCGAGTTCGCCGTCATGACTCCCTTCGGCAATCCCGTTGTACCTGAGGTGTAGAGCTGGAAGGCAATGTCCTCAAGCGAAGTTGGCGCATGGGGATCAGTTGCCTCGTGTGCGCCAATCCAATCGTTGTAATTGGGCCAGCGGGGATGTTCGCCGATAGCGATAATGGTTTTGACAGTGGTGAGTTCCGATTCAATTTGCTCCACGGCGGCAAAGAAATCCTTACCAACGATGAGCACCTTGGCTTGAGAATCATTAACGGTATAGAGGATCTCTGGTGGGGCCAGGCGCCAGTTCACTGAAACATCAACCACATTGGCCTTTGAGCAACCGAACAACACTTCGAAGTACTCAAGCGAGTTTTTTTCCAAGAAAGCAATACGTTCCTGTGGTTTCACACCCGCCGCAACCAGTGCCTGAGCAACCTGGCTGGAGCGAGCGTCACCTTCGGCCCACGTGGTCTTTTGGTCGCCCATCGACACCATCGTGGCGGCACCCTTTTCAGCGGCGTACTTGCGGACGATATCGGCAGCGTTGGCAATTGCACTCATAAACATATCCTTGGGAAATCGAACTTTGGCGTGACGACCGTCACGAGCTAGACGTTACAAGACCGCCAGCGTCTATTTCCCCAACAAACCGC
>JAYSVF010000318.1:0-6804 GCA_043718695.1 Acidimicrobiia bacterium
GATTCCCGACGAGACCCAAAATGAAGACGTGGCCAGAGAAACCTCAAAAACACTGAAACCCCGTTGCTTAGTCAGGCTATTGAGAAAGAGCGGCAAACCGTAAAACGTCAACCCAGCTGAGAACATCAACTGCACGAACACCGCACCCACAATTACCCACCCGTAAAAGAACCCCTTCGGTTCGCCTTTTGCGGAAGTCCTTGATGTCTTGGGCACTGCTGGACCCTACCTGCGCCGATCAACAAAAAGACAAGTGAAGGTCGATTAGCCGATGATTACTTGGTCGGAGGCGGAACGGCCGAAGGTTTCGGGGGCGTACATTTCCTCGGCTCGGGTTGGGGGCACGATGAACGATCCGGGAGTGGTGGCCCGAGCGATGTAAGAGTAGTTGTACACACCACCGGGCAAGAAGCTGGTATACGCCTCGCTGCGATCATCGCGGAATTGTTGATGGTCATACCAAGTACCCCACCACCAGCTGCGCTCAATCGGGGTTTCGTTCGAATCCGCAATCGGCTGGGTTACGGCCAACACAGGATTGAGTGCTTCCAACCCGGCAGGCAGCGGATCAATGAGGGCAACATGGGTTCGTTGGCTCTCGGCCACCATGGTGAGCTTCACCCGAACCTTCGCACCAGCTTTGATCTTCCAAACACCATCGCCGCCACGCTGCACATCGGTCTTGCTGTCGACGGCTTCGTACACCCGATCAATCACAAACCCACGATCAAGCGCAGCCAGTTTGAGATCCGCCGGAACGTACCGCAAACCAATGCGGTAATACAGCCGACCGGCCCCATCCTTGCTAATCACCACATCACGGTTGCCCGCGGACCCTGCACCGGAACCGGAACCCGAATCGCCGACGAGTTGTGCCATAGGGACGTTGATAGCCGAACGTTCTATGGTGCGACCGGCAAAAGTATGTGTACCTACTAGTTTTTCACCAAGCCAGGTTCGTGCAACAAAGTTCGGTGTAGAAGCCTCGTAAGTGTCGTAGTAACGCTTGAGTGCCAGCAACGCAAACGCATTCTCCTGGCAGTTAGACCAATGTCCCTTCACGCGATTCGCTAACAATCCCGTCACCACCTTGTCGACGAGATCGCTCTTGGGGGCGTTGGCAATCAACGAGTCGAGCACCAACGCATCAGTACGGCGGCTGCTCTGCAGAATCAGGTACTCGTTGTCGGCGTAGCTACTGGCAAACGAAACAGCACCGGCAGTATCAACGGCACGATTATTGATGGTTCGTTCCACTAAAGCCTTGTCAGCTGGATTGTCGAGCGATCCCCAAACCCAGGCCATGGCGTCGAGGGCTAGCTTGTCTCCTCGTTCGGCCACCAAAAGTGCAGCACGCGCTTGGTCCCGTTGCCCGGCCAACGCCAGAACATTGAGTGCGTAGGCGCGTAACGCGTCACGCTCGTTTTGGCTGTACTGATCTCCAACAATCGTGTTGTCAATGTTCACCAACCATTGCAGCGCTCGCTCCAATGCACTGGCCGCGACGGCATAGCCAGCCTGCTTGGCCAACACCAAGGCATGGGTGGATTGGATTGAGTTGTACGGAATACTCTCGCGGGAGCGGTTCCAGAACGGGAAGCCACCATCGTCATTTTGCAACGCAATCAGGCCAGCAATATCGCGTTCCACGGCTGCGTTTAGTTGCGCCGGTGAGGCCAGACCTTGAGCAGAGAAGTCCTTCAATACGCCGCGCAATGCACCAATGGCCAATATCCGCGATGCATAGGCATCACTTGATTTGTAATCGTACGTATCAATGTAGAGAACCGCGTCGGTAAGTGCCTGAAGTGAAGTTGACGAGGTGGAAATCTCCAGACCACCAAAGCCGCTCTGCACGCCTTTGGGCGTGAGGAGGGGCTGCTTGAGGGTTCCTTCATCGAGGACCCCGTAGGTGGCAAAGGCCTCTACAGTGCCCGGTGTGAAGACTGGGAGAGAAACCTCTGCAGAATCAGAATCAGACTTCAACGTAGCCGCGGCATTGCTCCCGTCGACAGCGAATGCTGTGGCCCGGAACTTGGCCGTTCCAGCGGAGCGTACTTTGACTGGGAATCGCACCTCGATTCGGTCCCCTGCCTTCACTGCAACTCGCTTGCCCGGTGTGCCGGTTGTGCCGGTTGTGTCCGCTGTGCCGGTTGCATCTAGGTTGGCCAGCTGGACGATCACATCAACGTCGGTATCTTTGGTCGAAGAGTTCTGCACCACAACGGGCAGCTCAAAGGCATCGCCGGTGTTGAGGAACCGCGGGGCTGATGGTCGAACTGCTAAAGGTAAGCGCGCAGTGATTGTGCCTTCTGCTGTGCCGAAACGATCGGCTCCGCTTGCAGCAACCACCATCACTCGGTAGCGAGTCAAGTTATCGGGCAGCGTTACTTCGACACTTGCTTTGCCGTTTGCATCCGTGCGGACGGTGGGCTGGAACAGCGCCAAGGCATCGAAGTTTGACCGAATGCTGACGGGGTTTGATCCACCGGTCGAGCGGTTCTTGTCAGCTTCGAATCTTCCCGATGCCGGTGCAGGTGCTGCCGACTTCTGAAGCCGTGCATTGGGCGCTCCTCCGACCGATGATTCAAGCGCCGAAGCGTCTGCCGATGCCGCTTGCGTTTCTGCGACTGCGCCTCCGTTCCCGGGGCTGCTTGCGCCGTTAGCTAGGTCCTGCACATCAAGGAGACGCACCTGAGAGCGACCAAAGATCGACGTGAGAAAATCGTAGGGACCTTGATGAAATGCGGCGACCGGGTCACCGAGCTTGTAGTTGGTTAGGCCCAAGATCGCTTCGTCGACCACCACTACCGCAAACTCTGCATCACGAACGGGAGCACCTGTCGAGTCGTTCACCGTTACAGCAATCTTGGTGGACTCACCAGGCTTCAGAGCAGCAACGGCCGGAGTGGCCACAACCCGCAACGTTTTGGTAACGGCAGGAACCGACAACGTAACCCCACCGGCGGCATAGGCCGGACGCTTTGGTGAACCATCGAGTTTGGTTCCATCAACCGCAGTGCGAACCGTTGCCCCAACGACCTCGATGTTGACAGAGAGACGAGGAATGTCAGACTCGGCGATCGGCACAGAAATCTCGGCACTGCCGTTAGTGAGGGTAAAGCGGATTGGATCGAGCTTCCCACCGTGACTGATGATGGCGAGACCTTCACCCTCGACAAACGGAGCTTGAACCAACAGCTTCGCGATGTCGCCAGCCTTGTAGGTCTTCTGATCGGGAATCACCGTCAGCGCTTCTTGGTCCACGGTTCTTGCCGACTCACTGGCTGCACCGCTGACCCAAACCGACAGCTCAGTACGATTTCGTCCGCCATTGGCATCGGTAACAGTCGACGTAACTCGATACTGTCCACCGACCGGAGTCTTGAACGCACATTTGGCGGCTTCGGTGGCTGAGGTGACTGTGCAGGTTTGGGGATCAACAATCGATTCAACAAACTTGCCGTTGGTGTACGTGGACCGTAACAACCCGGCAGTGACCGTGAGTGGGGTGTTGGGTTGGGCTTTGCCATCAAGATCAGTAACGATTGCTTCAATGTTCAGAGGATCGCCTTGACGAACAAATGAACGATCAGAACGTAAGCCCACGTAGCGAATGGCTGAATGTACGAGGAGCGATTGTTGATCAGACCATGCTTGACGGTTCACATCGGTCACAGTGCCGGCTACCGAAACCGACACTGGCAGATCAGGCAACCCACCCTTGTTGCCAGCAGGGTTGCCAGCAGTGTTGTTGGCAGGTTTGTTAGCCGAGTCACCGGTGAAGTCGAGTTGAAGAACATGCTTGCCCGATGCATCGGTCACCGCGTTGTACTGCTTAACCGTCGCGTTTCCACGGGGGCCGCCCGGACCACCAAAGCGGCCGCCAATATCGCTTTCCGCGAATCCTCCGATTGGACCTCCACGACCGAAATCGCTTAGCCACCAAGGCTGGAAGATGCCGAAGGTAAACGGTTCCCAGCCTGCTGGCGAATACGTGGTTTCACCAGTCGACACGGCCCAGGCCACGGGTGCATTTGGCAGAGCGCCACCACCGAGATACGAAGCAGTGGCTGAAACCGTGATTGGCCCGGTGCTTACAAAGGGAGCGGGCGAAACGGGGGAGACGTTCACCTCAAACTCAGGCCGACGGAACTCGGCAATCTGAAACTGGTGTCCAAAGTTCCCCAGGCCTTCCTGGCCCGAGACTTCCATATTGATCGAAGCAGGGCCAACATTGGCCGTCTTGGAAATTGCCAGCGAAAGATCGAACCCACCGAGAGGACCAAACGGCGCGGATCCTTTCAACAGTTCAACACCATTGGCATCATTCACGGTGTAGTCAACACTGGTTTGGGTTATCGATGAAATTGCGCCGGTAACCCCGTCGGTCTTGCGGACCCAACCTTTGAGACGCAGGGTTTCGCCCGGTCGGTACATTTGGCGGTCATCGAATGCGAACCAACGAAGCGTATTGAGTGGCGCCTGCCCGTACGCGTTTATTGGTAGGAGGAAACTCTCATTCGATGACGAGCCGTTTGTCGCTTTCACGTGACTCATCTGAGCATTTATGGCTAGTGGGATCGTGGCCAAACCATCGTTGTTCGTAGTGCCTGACTGGCCATTGCTGGTGGTCACCGGGGCGTTGGCGATCGGCTTGCCGGTGCGAAGATCAGTGGCCCAAACCTTCAGCTCGCTGGCGCCGTAGAGAGCATCGAGTGCCATGGTGGTGTTTTGCACCCAGCTGAGAAGTGGTCTGCTCGCATAGTAATCTTCGGTATCGCGTTTTGGTGCGGGGATGGGGTCCACCAAAACGATGGCCTGTCCACGCTTGTTGTTCAACGCTTTGGTGAGATCAATGACCGACTCAATGGTGTCGTCGGCCTTGCCCTTGGGTTGCGTTTGCGAATCGGCGAGAACTTTCCAGTTTGGAAGCCGCATTGAGGGATCATCGCGACGCTCGGCATAGGACACATACTCGGCAAACTTGGCCGGATCGGCTTCGAAAATCCGAACTCGCAATACAGAATGGTTGGTGGAGAGGATCGAAAGTTTTGGCGAATCAGCAAATGGGTCAAGCGTGGTGATGTACCCAAGTTGTTGGAGCGATTTCGTTGCCGCCCCAATGTCGATAGTGAGTGCCTGATCGGTACCGAGAGTTTGGCCGTAGATGTCGGTAAGCGAGGCCGGAAGCTTGACGGTGTAGTTGGTTCGAGCTTTGGTGACCCCACGAATTTGGATGCCCTCGGTAACGATGATCTCCTGTGCTGGCAGTGCCGGGCTCACGGTGATCTTGGCGTTGTTGGTGGCAGTATTTACTTTTACATCAAGTGGATTGCTGAAGGTCACATACAACTCGGTCCCCGGAGGGCACTGGTCGCCAAAGGAACACGAAACTCGGGCCCGCAGCGCACCGTAGGTTCGACCATTGTATTTTTGCGCAGCCGATGTTTTGATCGGCCCCTCTGCCGACGGGGTATTGGGGCCAACGCTGACCACAAACGTCGTATCAGTAGTAAGTGCACGTGTTGGTGTGAATGCCACCCATCGGCCTAGAGTCGACGATTTGGCGAGGTTCTTGGCGGTTTCGTCACCGTCGATTTCCGCCTGCGTGGCCACACGGACCGGGAGGTTTTCGTTGCCAGCTTGAACCGTGATGGCACCCACAACCGCAGCTGGATCAACGCGCTGATCGAACGTTGCCACAAAAATTGGGTTCAGTTTGATTCCTTCGTTCTGCGGGGTGAACTGCTCAACCTTGGGCGCTGGTGTGCTGAACGTAAACGACGCCGCAGTTCCCAAAGCCGAACCAGTCGCCGACTTGGTTTCTGCAGGTACGGTTACGGAAAACGTCGTCGCCATGGGAAGCCGGTCAACAATGGCCGTTTTCGCTTGGCCTGGATCGACATCAAAGCGCAACGTGCGCGTACCAATCCACTGCCATGAACCGGCAACGGCAGGCTCAAGGCGGACTGGTAGATTTGACCCTGCGACCTGGCCAACCATACCGATGGGAACCATAGGTTGATTGAATGTTATGGCCACATACGGTGCAATGGGCACGTTGCCCTCAGGTTGCACGCGGAGCACTTTAAGCGGTCCGCTGTCGGTTGCTGGGGGCTGGGCGGAGTTGGTGGATGCGGGGGGAAACACCTGGCTGACGGTCTTACCGGTTCGCGGTGGAGGGGAGGACTGAGCCGGGAAAGCAAATGGCGTAGCTAAGACCTTTGGGTCCTCCCAGGCGGGGAGTTTTGCAATCAATTCAGCGATCCGGGCAGCTTCGAGATCCTCGCCACTGCTGAGAAGCGGAAGATCCTCAGGCACACTTGGGGCTACCCCCTCCGAGAGCTTCACCTCAAACAGCCGCGGTGCAGGGCCTTCGAAGTTTGCGGTCTTTCCTGCAGCTACTGCATTGTTTCCGTTGCCAGTGATTTTGGTGTCGGTTGGATTATCAACGGGGGCAGAATCAACTGTTGACGGAGTTACAGAATCGTTGGACGAAGACGAATTCGTACAGGCACTGGCCACGATGCTCAAGGCGAACCCCACCGCAGCAAGCCGCCTCGACGTAGATCGGAACGTTCCGGTGCTGGTAGGTGAAGTTTTGATGGAGCGATTCGTGTTCATAGTGCCTCAGTTGCGAATGTGCGGCCAGGTATAGCGGTTCAGCTACCGAGTGAGACGACGCAAACCGAGCGCCTAGTTCCCAATCACGAAATCTTTCCTCAAAACACCTCGCTGCCCTGGGACCGCAAAGAATCAGGCAATCTTTGTTCGACCGAGAATCCAATCCCGGCTCAACAA
>JAYSVF010000319.1:0-2906 GCA_043718695.1 Acidimicrobiia bacterium
TCGGCGGTGTCACTGGCTCGGAGGAGCATCCATGGGTAGAACTCGTTTAACGGTTCGCCTAAGCATCGTGAGTGCGGTCGTTTCTCTTTTCATTAGCCAAACATCGCCATCAGAGGCTCGGTTCGAACGCGATTCCATTGGGCAACAACCAAGGAGTGCAAGCACACGAACGGCTCTTCCGAACTCGGCTGCATCGGACCCAAAGTTTGCAGCTTTGGGAGCTACCCAGGTGACATCACCAGGTGAAGGCCAGTCTCCCCTGCCCGGCGTCAACGTTGCACAAGAAATTAAAGTTCCCAATCAGGGCTTCCAATCGCGACTGGCCTCCACGATGAAAGCGGAATCGGCTACCCGGACACGCAACGCCGCCCGGCTCAACGGCATGAGCGCCGAGCGATTCGAATTCGCCTTAGATGACGACACCGCGGAAATCGACACTAACGACCGGTTGCTTTACGTCGAGACAGGATTTGGGGCCGGTCCAGAAGCTACAGGACCTATCCCAGCCGAATGGATACCAGCGACCCCAGACGCCATCGGGAACGGATCGCCGGAGTTCATTACTTTCACCGACACGTTCGCACTTCACTCCAAACCAGGAAGCACCAAAACCCTGTACCTGGATTTCGATGGGGTAACCACGGTTGGAACCTATTGGAATCAACGAGTAGGAATCCCGAGCCGAACCAGCCCGCCATACGACAGCGATGGAAACACTGCGCAGTTCTCTTCCCCCGAACTCGCAAACATTCAAGCGATTTGGGATTCAGTCAGCGAAGACTTCATGCCGTTCGACGTGGATGTGACTACCGCACAACCTTCATTTGAGCAACTCAACCGCAGTTCAGCCTTTGACGCCACGTACGGAATTCCCGTCGTGATAACTGGTGATAACTGGCAGTGTCCAAACGTCTGTTCCGGCATCTCGTACGTAAACTCATTCGGTACACCGGATGACGCCGCAAAACCCTCCTGGGCATTTGTTTCGCCGGCTTACGCGACGTTTGTTGACCTTATCGCCGGGATCGTTTCACACGAAGCAGGTCATGCCTTTGGATTATTGCATGACGGATCCAGCACCAGCAGCTATTACGCAGGACACGGAATTTGGCAGCCGATCATGGGTGCCGGACCATACAACCAGCGCCCGCTGTCTCAGTGGTCAAAGGGTGAGTACGCGGGCGCAAACAATTTCGAAGACGACATCGCAATTATTGCCCAAACCAGCCCGATAATTTCCGATGATGTACCAGGGGTTTCCATACTGCCGCCAGGTCAAGCGAATTATTTTGTTGCGGGGATCATTGAACGGGCAGCAGATGTGGATACCTATCGGGTGGAGGTTGGCGCCACGGGCCGCCTCAATGTGTTGATTAGCCCAGGTGTAAATGCTCGAAATCTCGACGTTCGTTTGGAGATCCGAAACAGCGCAGGCACCATAGTGAGACAGCAGTCCTCGGTGACCGTTGGCTACATTCTCGCAGCTGGCCCCTACCCGGCGGGTATTTACGATGTGTCCGTAATAGGCGCAGGTTACGGAAACCCCTTGGACACCGGCTACTCAACGTATGGAAGTTTGGGCCGATACCGCCTCAGCATCTCGTTCTTGACCCAACCAAGCCCACCGCTCAACGTCGTAAGCGTCGCGGGCGATCGATCGATCACCGCAACCTGGGATCCGCCGATCGACGACGGCGGCGGAATTTCGGAATACTGGGTTTATGCCTGTCCTTCTGGCGGCACTTGTCAGACTGTTGTCACGGCGCTTCGCAGTGCAACGTTTACCGATCTGTCGGTTGGATCGAGCTACACCATCAGCGTTAGAGCAAAAAACTCATACGCGCTTGGCCAAGTTGGCTTCGGTCTGCCTACAGGGGTGATCGGAGTCCCTTCCGCTCCGTCACTTAGTCGGTTGATAAGCGGTCAAACCGTCGATGGGTATAGCTGGCTCCCAGGGGCAACAAATGGTTCGACGATTCTCGGATATGAATTGAGCATCACCGACCTATTGACGAATGCCGAATCGCTAGCCTTGTTCCCGTCAACATCGAGCAATGGCATGTTCGGCTCAGGAAATACACTTGGCCCGTTGCCGTTAAACACTTCGACGTTGGCCAAAATACGCACAACATCTTCAGTTGGTAAAAGCGAGTGGAGCGTTGGTCAGCTAGTAAACTTTGGTCGTTCGGCAGCAGGTCAAGGGGAGAGCAGTTCCGGGCCTCGGCAGGCGGCAACCAGCGGGTCCCCATCGGTCAATCCGCGTCCGTAAATCAATCACACGGGAGTTTCAATGGTTCTCAGGCAACCCGCAACACAAGCAGAGTCCTTCGTAAAAGCGGTCCCGGCCCAGCTGGGTACCGACACTCCGGTCAGCCGCGAGGCAGCTTCGCCAAGTTCCAGTGATGTTATTAACAAGGGTCGCTCGGCTTCGACACCCTCGTCACCGACAGAAAATCAGCAATGAATCAAACGCCAGAGACTGAAGCTACATATATTTAGAGCGAATTCTTTCGTCGAAGGGCGCGCATAGCAAGTGCTGCTGCTACGCCTTTCTCCGGCTCACGGTCGGTAGGTTCTTCTTCTTTTTCGGGACCTTTTTCGCTGGCGGCTTTATGGCGAATCGTGGCCCTGAACGAATGATCGGTCTAGCGTTTTTCCCGGTTGATGGTTGAGGCTGCGCCAGAACCGCCGATGGAGCGGGTGTTTGAACCACCGTTTGCTCGGGGGGCTTTTGGTTGCTCACGTCAACGATTTTGGCTGCAGGGGTCCCTGGCTCCGTCGTCGTCGACGGTTCGGTATTCGACGACAGTCCAACAGAGGGCATTTGAGAGAGAGACCCATCGTCAGGGGGAGACTGTTCAGCCTGACGATTCGGCTCAATTGCTGGGAACACCAAAGGCTGAGAT
>JAYSVF010000320.1:0-6775 GCA_043718695.1 Acidimicrobiia bacterium
ACCAAAGGTGATGGCCCCGAAATACAGGCTGGCATCAGAGGTCCCAGCGAAAAACGAGGCGATACTCACCCCAAAAGCCACGTTCACCAGAATCCTTACCGTGAAGAAATCCACCCGATCAAAAATCCAACCAAACCCGGGGGTCAGAAACAGGCGCACAATGGCGGGGACGGTAACGGTGAGCATGGCGATCTTTGCGGCGTTGGCGCTTATCCCGTAGGAAGACTTGGAGAGGTACTCAATCCGCAACGGGATCGTCATCAAGTTGCCGATGCCCATGAACATCCACGAGATCAACACATTGCGCAAGATGGAGTCGTTGCGCACCAGATTCCAACGCCTTCGGATTGCGGAGTGATCGGTTGGTTGAAGCGCTAACACCGGGGAAGGCATTCGCCACAACAGTGCCGCTTGGGCCAACCACGCGAGCATGGCAAATCCAACAACGAGTGGCCATCGCTCGATGTCGCTTTTGAGAATTCCACCAATCACGTATCCAGCTACTGCAGCAGAAAACACGCGAACCATAAGTGATCCGCTTACATACTTTCCACGTTGGCCTGCTGGATAGTTCGCGGCATGAATCGGCGCCATCAACACCGCGATCCCGTCACCAACGGCGATAGCCCCCATTACACATACCACGTAGACATACAAATTGTGCACCAGCAGGGGGAACACCAGAAGCACCGCGCCACTAAGAACCAAGACCGAAGCCGCGTGGCTTACCCTCCATCGCCCTTGCATGACCACCGAAACCAACAGCGGGCTGGCTAGCATTCCCAATCCGCCAGCACAGGCGATCAGTGATTTGTCAATCTTCGGGGCGTTAAAGGCTTGGAGCGCGATCAGCAAAAAGAACGTGCGACCGAACGCTTCCGCAATTCCGGCCATGATCGAACGAGCGCTGTCTAGCCGGAACGTTTTTCGAGCAAGTTCCTCGCTGACCAACAGGGTTGTTGGCATAACGGAGTTCTTGCTTCCAGACACGGTCCACCACGGTAGCTGGTCGATCCCAACGCACCCACACCTTTGTTCTCGCCACCACGCTTGCCCGCGCCCGATCTGCAGGCACCGTCTAGGATAAACCCAAAGGCCGCTACAGAGGTCCAACCAAGGAGAACCTACGTGAGTGATCTCTCGTTAGCCGAAGCCACCTGGGACACCATCGATATCGTCGCCGTTCGATCCGTTGCCTGGCTATCGGTCGAGCTCGTTTCGGCCGACATCTGGAACACCTTCAGTGACGGCAAGGGGCCGTTTGCATTCGTGGGCGAGATGCTTCGTAGCCGCCGTTCCGATACAACTGAACTTGCTGGCGCCGCACTTGTCTGCGGTGACATGGAATCCGAACGCCACTTCTTCGAAGATACCAGCAACGTTCGTTTTCGCAGTGTCGATGGTTATGACATCAGCCAGGTCTCGCTTGACCGATACGTTCCGAATGGAATCATTTGGAATCCTAAAAAGGCAGACTGCAACGAGCTTGATCTCCCAGACAACTCTTACGATCTGATCGTGGCCAATCATGGCGCTCACCATGTGATGAACCTTGAGAACCTTTTTGCCCAAGCAAAGACTGCACTTCGACCAAATGGGATCTTTTACATGTACGAGTGGATTGGGCCAACCTATTTGCAATTGCCCCGCCGGAATCGGTTTTGGGCCACAGCCCTGCTCCTGCTTCTCTTTCCAAAAGCGACCACGCGAACCACACATATGGGACGCACGAAGGGTCTGAAATACCTGCAAGATCCAGCGGACTCATTCGACCCGTCAGAGGCTTGCAACTCGCTGTCTCTGCAGACGGAATACGAACGCAACTTCACCTCCATCAAGGAGTACCGGCACGGCGGAATTACGTACCCAATGTTTGAGGGGCTCGCACAGAACCTCAACCAATCGCTTCGCACCACCCGTTGGCGGATCTTGTTCGCCGTAAAGGCCGAGCGTTTGCTCACCCGGTTACGGTTGATTCGCCCATTGTTTGTCGTCGCGATTGGTGAACCTAAAGCTACGTAGCCGACCTCCGAGCATCGCCGAGAAGACAGGTTGCATCCTGTCCGAATCATCGTTGTTGCTAGATGTAGTTGCTTGCCCTAGTTTTTGGCGCGCTTCGGTTGACTACGGTGCACTTGCGTGTTCAAAGCCGGTCAAAACGTTCACCGCGTTCACACCCAGCGCGTCGATGGCATAGCCACCTTCGAACACGAACAGTGTGGGGACGCCGAGGCTTGCTATGGCACCACCCATACGCAAGTAATCCTCGTGGCGAAGTTTGAACTGGCTAATTGGATCATCTTCAAACGTATCCACGCCGAGTGAAACAACAAGAGCCTCAACACGTTGAGACTCAAGCTCGGCAATCCCGGCGACCAACGCCGGCTCATAGGCATCCCAAGCAGTACCCCAAGGCAGGGGAAAATTCCGGTTAGCGCCCAGTCCAGAACCTGCGCCGCGCTCATCGTCGTAGCCAAGAAAGTACGGATATTCCTGACGGGGATCAGCGTGGAGGGATACGAAAGGCACATCTGCTCGCTCGTAAAAGATGGCTTGAGTGCCGTTGCCATGGTGGTAGTCAACGTCGAGAATTCCCACCTTAGGGACCCCACCATCGCGGAGTGACTGTGCCGCAATGGCTGCGTTATTGAAGAAGCAGTAGCCGCCGTAGACATCGGCACTGGCATGGTGTCCAGGTGGGCGACACAGCGAGAATGCCACCGTCTCACCACTTCGGATCAGATCTGCACCGGTGAGCGCCACATTCGCTGCTGCGTTGATGGCTTGCCAAGTGCCTGCAGTAATGGGAGTTCCGGCATCGAGTGAATAGTAAGAGAGCTTGCCATCGATGACTTCGGGAACTCGATCGTGACGCAAGGTTCTTGTGGGCCACGTGAGCGGGAGGGCATCGTACTCACCATGTTCTGCAACCCATTCACCCCACGCGTCCCGAAGAAAGTTCACAAACGGTTCTGTATGTATACGAAGTATCGGTGCAAGGCCATGATCGGTTGGTTCGATTACCTCACCAAGGCCAACTTCTCGAACTCGGGCCAATACCAAATCAGCCCGGCTAGGCATTTCAAAACACGGAACAAGTTGTCCATTGTTGAGCTCCGCCTTGCCGTCTTGTAAGCGGTGATCATCGGAATAGACAGTTTTCATAGCCACCAGTTTTTCAGTCCTGAGGCGCACATGCGCTACGGAGCTACTAGCCACAGAACGCCCAGAGGCGGCAGCGTTACCGTTGCTCGTCCTAGGTCATCGGCATGAACCCAGCCGGCGTTCCCAACACCACTGCCGCCGTAGATCGTTGCATCAGAATTGATTGCTTCACGCCAGCCGCCACCTCGGGGAAGCGTCACTGAATAGTCTTCGCGAATGACTGGGGCCAGATTCGCTATGCATACAACAGGTTTTGCAGCACCATTTGCGCTCTCCCCCGTCGGCCAACGGACAAAGGCCACCACATTTGATGCAGCGTCACCAGCCAACCAACCAAAACCCTCGGGATCGAAATCACTCAAGTACATGGCAGGAAGCTCTGCTTGCATACGATTAAGATCACCAACAAGTCGTTGGATGCCAGCGTGTGCAGGATCGTTTAGCAGCCACCAATCGAGCGCATTATCGGCGTTCCATTCACCCCATTGGCCAAGTTCACCGCCCATAAACAACAACTGCTTGCCAGGATGAGCCCACATCCACCCGAACAGTGCGCGAAGGTTGGCCCGCTTTTGCCAATCATCACCGGGCATCCGGCTCAACAAGGAACCCTTACCGTGGACGACTTCGTCATGACTTAGAGGGAGTACGAAATTTTCGGTGAAGGCGTACAACAAGCCGAAGGTGAGGTCGTGGTGGTGGTACTTCCGGTGGATTGGTTCTTTCGCGAAGTACTCGAGCGTGTCGTGCATCCAGCCCATGTTCCATTTGAATCCGAAACCCAGACCGCCAGCATCAACAGGGCGCGAAACGCTCGGCCAGGCCGTTGATTCTTCCGCGATCATCAAAACACCCGGGTGTTCGCGATGCACCACGGTATTGAGTTCACGGAGGAACTGCACAGCACCGAGATTTTCACGACCGCCATGTTCGTTTGCAATCCATTCGCCATCGTTGCGCGAATAGTCGAGGTACAGCATGGAGGCGACTGCATCGACGCGAAGACCGTCTATGTGAAACTCCTCGAGCCAGTAAAGCGCATTAGCAATAAGAAAATTCCGAACCTCCGTGCGCGAGTAGTTGAACACGTAGGTTCCCCAGTCGGGGTGTTCCCCCTGCCGCGGATCGGCGTGCTCATAAAGTGCCGTGCCATCGAAACGTCCCAGCGAAAAACGGTCCTTAGGAAAGTGAGCCGGAACCCAATCGACAAGAACCCCAATACCATTCGCGTGCATAGTATCCACAAACACACGGAAATCATCTGGGGAGCCAAATCGTGAGGTGGGCGCAAAATACGAAGTCACTTGGTAGCCCCACGAGGGACCGTATGGGTGTTCCGCTACGGGTAACAGTTCAACATGAGTAAAGCCCATTCCTTTTACGTACTCTGCAAGCTCTACCGCCAACTCGGGATAAAGCTTGGCGCCACGCCACGAAGCCATGTGTACTTCATAAATGGATATCTGCTGTTTCCACGGGTTCCCCGCCGCTCGCTTAGCCTGCCAAGCGCCGTCGTGCCACACGTACGTAGATTGTGTAATCACGCTTGCCGTGCGTGGCGGAACCTCAGCGGCTTGGGCCAGAGGATCGGCCTTCTCCACCACCTCGCCCCACTGTGCGGTGATGGCGTACTTGTAGGTATGGCCAATTTCAGCGTTGGCTACAAACCCGGTCCAAACGCCCGTTGAACCCATCGGCTCCAGCTCATTTGCTCCGTGCACGTAGCCATTGAAATCGCCCACAACATCTACGGCATCAGCGTTGGGCGCCCACACGGCAAACCAACAGCCCCCGGTTGGTTCTGGATGAGCACCGAGGCGTTCCCAAAGGCGCCAATGAGTGCCCTCATTGAAGAGGTGTTGATCGAGCTCACCCCAACGGGGGTCTGGTTGCGACGCCTTATCAGCAGATACCTTCACGGAATTTGCGATCGACGGTTCAACCGGTGGTTGCGACATACAGCAACCCTAGCGATCTCATTCGAGGTTCGCTCATTGCATCAGCCGATTACCACAGAAGGCGCCACCAGTCCCCTCCCGCTCCTAGCCTGCTATGGGTCCAACTGTCGAGGGATCCCAATACGCAACGATGTTGGTGATTAACCCAGCATCGTTCACGGTAAATACATCCACGCCGGAGAAGCCAACGAGCATTCCCCCGGAGGTCAAACGAACATTGAAATCAACTGCGGCAATGTCACCACACACGATGGTGCGCTCCACGTTGAGGGTGAGGTCGGGGCCCATATTCATCGCATTGTCAAAGAATCCACCAATGGCTTCATGACCCACATTGGCCGGCGCCGGGTAGGGATCGACCTGTGTTGCGTCGGGGCTGAATGCTGCGAGGAACGCCGCTCGATCACGAGCGGCATAGGCAGCACCATAAGCGGCAACGGCAGCATGAACTTGTTCTGAAGTAGGCATGCGCTGATCCTGTCATCCCGTCCGCGCCCTGTCCAGGCGAACCACCGACTTTGCCCTCGACCGGGAAGGCAAGATCTACACGGCGCTCGGCTGTGAGGGCAAGCTTTTGCTTGCCGTCACCACGCTCAGACGCTGCTGAGACCATGGTTATAGATCACCAGCAGCAAAAGCAGCCTCCAGCGCCACCAACGCATCGGTTCGACTGAGGCCGAGCTGTAGAACTACGCGCACATATGTTGCAGCACCCACCGCCAAATCCCTGCGAAGATCGTCTTCGGATTTCGGCGCCCGATACGCCACCACCGTCCCGTTCCGTCCCCGCGTTTCCACATACCCCGCCAGTTCAAGTTCACGGATGGTTTTGGCCACGGTGTTCGGGGCTAGATCCAAATCCGCAGCCAGCTGGCGAACCGATGGCAACCGAATCCCCGGCGCCATCCGCCCCGAGTCGATAGCCCCAATAATTTGACGCCGCAACTGCTCAAACGGCGCAACGCTCGAACCATGATCAATCGAAGCAATCATCGAGAAGTTCCGACGGCAAGTATCGAATTCTCGGCAGGAAACAATGTGGGCTGAATCGGCACCCCATTGCGCACCAGTGCCTTCCAACGTTCAGCCGTTTGATCAGCCACGCCTATGGGAGTCCACCAAAGAACTGCGCCAAAAGTGGCCAAGCCCCCGAGCAGCCAAGCGAACACACCAAGGGGCATTTCTCGACCGAGCAGCAACGAAAGACTGCTGGTGGAAATGAACACAGAGGCACCCAACAGTTGCTGAACGGCCTGAGCTCTCCGGGCATCGTCGGCGATCAACGCTCGGGCATCGGCAGCGCTAAATGTTGCACGAAAACGTACGATAACAATCGAAGCCACAACAGCCGACAACTGCGCTCCGACCGCGAACAGCGCAAGAAGCAAGTATTCGTTAAACGAAGAGAAGTAGCTTCTCGGGCCACCAATGGGTCGATGACGAGCGACCCAAACCGGTACGGCTACACAGGCGATCACTGAAACAAGCCATGCCAACGCATCCGGTCGGCTTGGGACTGGCCAGGGTCGGTGAAGACGAACACGAGTCCAAGCCCACCGAGCACCGCAATGATCAACACCATGACCTCACTATGAGGGTTTCAGGATTTTGTGTCAACTGTATTGGTACAATATTCAGATCTTCTAAGTTGC
>JAYSVF010000033.1:0-2365 GCA_043718695.1 Acidimicrobiia bacterium
CACGCAACGATTCCGGAGACGGCTCCAGTTCCAATGGCTGAGCGCTTAGACAGTCTGCCGGAAGCTACTGGCCGATGTCGTTTGTCGGGATGTTCACGGTCCGCTTGCACATCTCGGGCATCGTTCACAAAATAGGCCGCTGACGAAGCGAGACAGAGCGCGACAGCCATACCAAGTGTTCGAGCGAGTGTTTCCACCGACCCGAGAGCGCCCCCAGCCGCTGGAACCGCGAGCGGTACGAGATTTTTGATCCACTGCCGAGGGCGTGCGGTTTCCAGCATGGCGAACCACTTGCCTTCGCTCCTAACCCGGTTCATTTGGACCAACGTATCCGCACGAGATCGCGAAACATAACAACGCCATCTCTGAATGGATGGACGTGACTTCCTGGCTGATCTGTCCAAAGAATCGGCATTTCAAGGATACGCAATCCAGCTTTGTTGGCCAAAAAGAGAAGTTCAACTTCATATGCGTAGCGGTCAATACGCATCTCGTTGAACAACGGCAAGACCGCAGGGACCGAAAGCAACTTGAAGCCACACTGCGGATCTGACACCTGCGCGAGACCAAACTGCTGGACAGCGACGCGGAACAGCCGCGAGGCAAACCTACGCGTGAGGGGACGCGGTGGATCAAACTGGGCACCTTTGTAAAATCGGGTTCCAACTACGAGGTCTGCTTCGCGAAGTTGAGCCAACATGGCTGGGAGAACAGAAAGATCCGTTGAGAGATCCGAATCACTAACCAACGCAACCTTCGCCCGTGCCGCGTTCAAACCCATTTTCACCGCCCAACCCTTGCCCCGATTCGCAGTCGAAGTTACACACCGAATTCGAGACTCGTTTCGATAGAGCTCGGCGATGACCTCTGCGGTGCGGTCGGTGCTTCCATCGTTGGCAACGACAATCTCCCAGCCCGTGGTTAAGGCGAGTCGATCAAGGTTCTTCAAAAAGGAGTCCAAAACCGGAAGTATTCGGGCCTCTTCATTGAAGCAAGGTATGACCACCGAAAGCAGCGGAGCGTTCGTGGCGAAATTCTCGTCGTCTAAAGATTCGACGACGGCCGCTGTAGACACGACAACAATCTATGACACCGATAAGGTACGGCTGGTGTTCGGCGCCTTCTGCTACGCAATATCTATCGTTCTTGCCGGATACGGTCTCACGACGCTATCGGGTTGCGCATTGCGGTTCGAGGAACGACTAGCCCTTGCCATAGTTTGCGGCTCAGTCTCGATTTCGGTTATCGGACTTGGTTTGTTTGTCGTGTTCGGGATGAATATTTGGACTGCGCTCGGTCCCGTGGTTCTCTCGGCTCTCGTGGGAGTGATTCCTGCAAAGCGACGTTTGCACGAACTTCAAACGGAATACAGCAAGTTTGCGCAACGGCTCCGCCTACCGTTCCGAAGCCGCCGAAGCGCTCGACCGCTTGTCTTGTTGTCTACGACGAGCGCAGCAGTGGCTGGCAGAATCTTGGCACTGTCTTACCAGAACGAAAACGGAGTGATAAGCGCTGGGAGTCTTGCGGTGTGGGGAGATTGGTCCGCACATCTTGCTTATGCCGGCTCATTCGCGTTTGGAGACAACCGTGGATTTCAACTCCCGATTGCTTCGGGAACACCGTTCAAATATCACTTTTTGGCTGACTTCTTTTCAGCATTATTTACCCCCATTGGAGCGACGCTCCCGCAGGGCCTTGCAATCGCCACCTGGATGTTCGCCGTCGCCTTTCCGATCCTGCTCTGGTCAGTAACAATGCGCCTGTTCAGAAGCCAGCTCGCAGCTGTTATGACTGTTTTGATCTTTACCCTCAATGGCGGTTCGGGATTCCATTGGCTAATCAAAGACTTTCGTCTGGCCGGGTGGGAAGTGTTTGTCCGTCTTCCTCGAACCTATGCACGCATACCTGAAGCCGGAATTCTGGTCGACAACGCAATTTCGGCATCACTGTACGCTCAACGTTCAACGCAGATGGGGCTAACGATCGCTCTAGCTTGCCTCTTGATCATCCTTGTGGGCCGCGTAAGTCGGCGAGTGCGACCGTTGTTGTTTGCTGGATTTCTACTCGGTACGACTGGAATCGCTCATGCACACACTCTGCTTACCGGGCTCACCTTGGGAACACTGGCGTGGATTCTTGAGCGTCGACGAGAGTGGCTATGGTTCTTGGTTTCGGGTGCGCTCGTTGGTCTGCCTTTGAGCTGGCTGCTTCTCCCTTCGAAAAGTTCTGTCCGCTTTGAGCCCGGCTGGATCAGCACTGATTTTCACCAGCAATGGGTTTGGTTCTGGATTCGCAATCTTGGCTTCTTCCCTGTGGCTCTACTTTTGATCTCAGTGTTTGGAGGGGTGCCAGATCGGATTCGACG
>JAYSVF010000321.1:0-6771 GCA_043718695.1 Acidimicrobiia bacterium
AGGGAAGAAATTCCTGTGATGTGCGTTGTGCGTTTGTGCGTTGTGCAGAGCGCAGTTTGGTGTTGGCCGGAAAATAGACTTGTTCCGTGTGATGGAACTGTTTTAAGATACGGATCGTGCTGAACAATCTTATTCGTCGTCGATCTGGTTCCCTTTTGCGGAATCCTGCAGCGTGTCGAGTAGTGGAAAACACCTGTTTTGAGTTGGTGCCGTTAAAGAATTTAGAAGCGCAGCTGGACCACCTCCCGGCTGGCGCATCAGTTTCAGTCACCTGTTCGCAGGCGAAGGGTATCGATCACACGCTTGACCTTTCCGCCCGCTTTCGTTCAGCGGGGCTTCACCCCACCCCTCACATCGCTGCTCGGATGGTCTCAGGCAAAGCGCACCTTGCAACGATTGTCGATCGGCTTCGCGCTGATGGGCACACGGAGTTGTTTCTTGTCGGTGGTGATTCACAAACTCCAGTTGGCGAATACGAAGGCGTGACCCCACTGTTGCGAGACTTGCTCTTGCTAGATCATGGTCTAGCGAAAATCGGAGTAACGGGGTATCCCGATGGCCACGTGACGATTCCATCAGAAGTGTTGCGACGAGAGCTCCACGCGAAGGCAGTTTTGTTGCGGGAAGCTGGGATTGCTGGTTGGGTCTCCACCCAGATGTGTTTCGATGGCCCACTTATTGCAAAGTGGCTCCGAGCGGAGCGCGCTGCTGGCCTTGATTTGCCAGTGCGCTTAGGTATCCCCGGTCCAATTGATAGAGCCAAACTGCTTACGATGGGAATGCGAGTTGGGGTAGGGCAATCGGTTCGGTATCTGCAAAAGAATCGCAGTGGCCTGTTTAAACTCTTGACGGGTACTGATTACAACCCCAGCGAACTCCTCGGCGTGCTTGGTGGCGAACTGGAAACGCTCAACGTTGAAGGATTGCACCTGTTCACCTTCAACCAACTCGACCGTTGCGTCTCGTGGCGCAGCGACTTTCTTGGGATGCAAGAGGCTGTTGCGGAACGCGTTTCCGCCTAGAATCTGTGGTCTTATGGCTACACAACTGGTAACAATCTTTTGGCGTGATATTCCTTCACAAGTGAATGCGCAAGAGGGTCGTAAGCGTCATCCACTCACCCTGCCCGAACGGTTTCAGCACGCCATCGATCGTGCTGCGATGGTCGCGGGTCTAGCAGGGAGCGATGATTACCTCAACGAGTGGCGTAGGGAAACTCGTGTGTGTACTGATGATCTTGAAGCGGAAGCCCTCGCCGAAGCTGCGAAAATCGAAGCGGCATTCCCATCCGAAATTCTTGCTGCGTACGCGACGAATGGTGGGCTGAAGCCGCAAACGTGAACAGCAGGCGCTCTAGTTCGCTTGATATTGGCTGAGCGTTTCACGGGAACTTCTGTTCGGTGAGCTTCGATCGAGTCCGCAACTTGACCAACGGGCGCAACGCTGGGCAGCTTAGTTTTGGACGTGTTGAAAACCGAAACGGCCTTTGATGCAGAGGTTGCCGCTGGTGATGGAGTGATCTGATGGTGAGGTGACCTTCACAATGGTGTTGTCTTGCACGTGAAGGGTGAGCTGGCAACCCACGCCGCAGTAGGGGCAAATGGTGTCGGTTTGGGTTTGCGCCTTTTCATTCCACGTTCCCTCTGCGCGCATAGTGTGTTCGCTGGTGAACATCAAGGCGCCGGTAGGGCATACGTTGATGCAGTTGCCGCAGTACACGCAACTTGAATCCGGTAGCTCGACATCAAATTCGGTGGAGACGGTCGCCCCAAACCCTCGGCCGGCAATGGCGATCGCGAAGCTGTTCTGCCACTGCTCCCCACAAGCGTCGACACACTTGTAGCAAAGGATGCACTTGTCATAATCACGAACGTACAGTTCGTTGTCGATTTTTACGTCTGTGTTTACGCGGGCCGCATCGGGCCCGTATCGGGTGGGATCTGCACCGAATTCTTCCATCCATTCGGCTACGCCTGGTGCAGTTGATAGGTCCACTGATGATCCGAGGAATTCCAGAACCATCTTGCGGGAATGTCGGGTGCGGTCGGTGTCAGTTGTGACCACCATGCCAGCTTCGGCTTTCCGGGAACAAGCGGGAACCAGGGTTCTGCTGCCTTCAACCTCGACCATGCAGACTCGACACGCGTTGGCCGGATCGATGGTGTCGCCGTAACAAAGTGTGGGCACATCAATGCCTTCAGATTTGCAAGCCTTGAGAATCGTTTCACCTTCAGCGATCTTTACCGGCGCACCGTTGAGTTGAAACTCGAGACGTCGACGGGGAGCATCAAGGGGTGTGGCGTTCATTGCGTTGCTCCGAGTGTTGGGTGACCTTGCGCTGCGCGACCTTGCGTGGTGTGCTGAACCGGGTGGTGATCGATCGATTGGGCGGAGAACTCGTGGGATTGGGTGCTTACGAAACGTTCAATCCCGCGGGTTTGGGGAAGCACAGAAGTCATGATGAAAATCCTGCTCCGGCACCGGCGCCAAGGTCGAGTCGATCAAGCGCTGATTCGATGGCGTTCCAAGCGGTTTGGCCCAGTCCGCAGATGGACGCATCTTTCATGACCTGACCGATCTCTCGAAGTAAGCCAGCATCTCCCGGTTGCGCTGATCCACTGGCCAGTCGACCGAGGGTTTCTTCTTGGCGGACGGTGCCAACTCGACAGGGCACACACTGGCCACACGATTCGCTGCGGAAGAACCCGGCGATAGAGCGCAGCATTGGTGCAATCGGTGTGAGGGTATCGATTACCAGAACCACACCCGATCCCAGGGTTGCGCCACCAGCGCGAGCGCCTTCAAACGTGAGGGGCATATCGAGTTGGTTGGGTGCCACAAACGATCCCGCAGCACCTCCGAGGAGCACCGCTTGTAGTTCGTGCCCGATGCGCAAACCACCGGCCAAATCGATAAGTTCACGGAGCGTTGCCCCAAAGTTGACTTCGTAGACTCCCGGTTTGTTCACTGCGCCAGAAACACAGAACAGTTTGGTTCCTGCTGACCCAGGAGTTCCTTGGGCCAGGTATACAGCGGCACCATTGCGGATGATCGGCAGCACATTGGCCAAGGTCTCTACGTTGTTCACTAGCGTGGGTTTACCAAACAGTCCAACTTCAACGGGGAACGGTGGCTTGGATCGAGGCTCACCGCGGTAGCCCTCGATGGAATTAAAGATGGCTGTCTCTTCGCCACAAATGTAGGCCCCAGCACCTTTCACGATTTCGATGTCGAACGTGAACCCGGCCCCAGCCACGTTGCTGCCCAGCAGACCGGCGGACTGCGCGCTCGCGATGGCGTTGCGCATGTTGTGGAGCGCACGAGGGTATTCACCCCGCAGGTACACGTACCCTTTTTCGATGCCACACGCGAATGCGGCAATGGTCATGGCTTCGACGATGGCAAAGGGATCGCCTTCCATCACCACGCGATCCTTAAACGTTCCCGGTTCGCTTTCGTCGGCATTGCACACGAGATAGCGCGTGGTAACTGGTTGGGATGCAACCGCAGACCATTTTCTTCCCGCCGGGAACGCTGCGCCACCACGACCAACCAGGTTTGCTTCGGTAACCGCAGCGATAACTCCATCTGCGCCCATCGCGATTGCTTTGGTGAGCACTTGGTAGCCGCCGTGGGTTCGATAGTCGTCAAGTGAAAGTGGATCTACGATGCCGACGCGACCCAACAAGCTGAGCCCAGGATTGGGAGTTTGCGGCGCCGAGAACGACGGGGCTGGTTCTGGCGCAACATCGTGCGGTCCAAGATCGATAGCCATGGCCACCTGAGTAATGCTGGCCGGAGCTAACACCGCTTCGTGGGCATGGTCACCGGCTTGGGCCACCAACACTGCTGGGGCTCGCTCGCAGAGTCCGAGGCACGGCGACGCAATTGCTCGTACATCGTCGCGGCCAGCAACCAAGGCTTCAGCGCGCGCCAAGATACTCTGTGCACTTAAGAATTCCTCGGCGTCGGATGGATCGCTGGGAAGGGCGCTGAGCATCGAACAGGCCAGATCAGTGCACACATGAACTGTGCGAAGCGGCACTGGCTCAAGTGGGAACAGCGCGTAAAACGAAGCAACCCCGTACGCTTCAGATGGTGGGACATCCAAACGGCGAGCCAGCTCGCCCAACCCGCCCTCGCTGATGTAGCCAGCTTGTTCGGCCAGCGCATGTAGCCCGCCGAGGAGTAGGTGCCGACGTGAGGCAGCCTGGTGGATGCCACCTCCTTCACGGAGCCACACGTCGCCAAAGCTCACACCCGGGCGAGTTTCGGCACCCAATGCACGATCAAGAGCGGAACGTTCAGCACTCGTCGGCGGAACCTGCGTGAATTTGAGATCCATAGGTGTGCTTACTGTCCGGCAATGAGTTCAGGGGTGCGGATCTCCGCGGCGGCTGTGGTGCGTTTCTCGACCCGAATGGCCGACGCTTTGAACTCGGCGGTGCCAGAGCGAGGATCGGTGTAGTCAATGGTGAGAATGTTCACGTCGATCTCGTCGGGGAAGTGCATGGTCATGAACGCGAGCCCAGGGCGCAAGCCGTCATCGAAGCGGACGGGGGCCACAATCGATCCACGGCGGGAAGAGATTACGGCATCCTCACCGTCGGCAAGATTGAGTGCGAACGCATCGGAGGGATTCATGTCAATCGTTTCACCCATGCGCAGCGGCGATTTGAATCCGCCCGATTGCACGCCGCTGTTGTAGGAATCCAACCGGCGGCCGGTGGTGAGTCGCAGCGGGAATTCATCGGTGAGTTCGTCAATCGGGCCAGCCCATTCCACCGAACTGAACGGTGCGAGACGGCCTCGATCTTCGAGTTTCTCGGCCCAGAGTCGACCATGCAGAAACGAAGGTTCAAGCGTTTCTTCGCTCGGGCACGGCCATTGAATGCCACCGAGGGCTTCTAAGCGCGCGTAGTTCATGCCTTTGTGAAGAGGGGAGAGCGATCGCAATTCGTCCCACACTTCTTCAGCCGAGCGCTCGGGCCACCCATGCCCCATGGCCCGCGCTAAATCTCCAATGATGGCCACGTCATCACGAACACCGACGGGTGCATTGATGGCTTTGCGTACCCGCTGTACTCGGCGCTCGGAATTGGTCACCGTGCCATCGGTTTCGCACCAAGCAGCACTGGCGGGGAACACCACATCGGCCAGTTCGGCGGTTTTGGTGCGGAAGATGTCTTGCACAACGAGGTGATCGAGCGATTCCAAGAGATGAATGGCCTTGGTGGAATCGGCTTCAGACTGTGCGGGGTTTTCGCCAACCACGTAGGCCGCTTTCAGCTCGCCGCGTTCCATCCCTTCAAACATTTCGGTGAGGTTCCAGCCATTCTTCGCAGGAATCGATTGACCCCACGCCGACTCGAACTTCATACGTGCACTTGCATCTTCAATATCTTGAAAACCGGGCAACTTGTTTGGTAGCGCGCCCATGTCGCCGCCACCTTGCACATTGTTCTGTCCACGCAGCGGTGAAAGGCCGGAGCCATCGCGACCAACGTGTCCGGTAAGCAACGCAAGGTTGATCAGGGACACCACATTGTCGACCGCGTTGTGATGTTCCGTGATTCCCAGTGTCCAGCACAGTTGTGCTTTCCCGGCGCGGGCGTAAGCATGAGCCATAGCTTTGATTGCTTCTTCTGGAACACCAGTGATTGCCGAAGCTCGTTCAAGGGTCCACGGCTCAACGGTGGCTGCGTATTCGGCGTAGCCGGTCGTTGCGTTGTTGATGAATTCGGTGTGCGCTAACCCGGCGTGAATGATCTCGCGGCCAACTGCGTGAGCGAGGGCGATGTCGGAACCGACCGTGAGGCCGAGCCATTGATCAGCAAAGCGCGCAGATGATGTTCGGCGCGGATCGACTACGAAGAGCTTTGCGCCCTTGTGAAGCGCGGTGAGCACGTGATGAAAAAAGATGGGGTGAGTTTCCCGGGCATTGGAACCCCAGAGGATCACTACGTCGGCTTCTTCAACTTCGCGATACGAGCTTGTGCCGCCGCCTGCTCCGAGAACTGTGGCCAGACCGACCACGCTAGGAGCGTGTCAAGTTCGGTTACACGAATCGATGTTGTTGGTGCCAAACACTGTGCGAGCGAATTTCTGCACCAGGAAGTTCACCTCATTGGTGGCCTTCGAGCAGGAGAACACGCCAACCGATTTGGTGGGGTCGGCCCCGGGAGCGCCAAGAACCCGCTTAAACCCTTCAGCTGCGCGAGTTAACGCTTCTTCCCATGTGGCCGGTCGAAGCACGCCATTTTCGCGAACCAGCGGCTCGGTGAGACGAGTATAGGGAGCGTGCTTGTGCCTGCGAGCCATGCCTAAAACTTACTGCGTGTGCGGTCTCAATCCGGCATTTTGAAGGCTATTTGTCCACGCATTCCTTGAACGATCGTTCGGGGAATGAAACGCCCAGGACAAGTAGCCAATCATCACTTACGTAACGAAACTGGAACTGGAACTGGGTGCAACCTGGCAGGGGCCCTCGCAAGCTGACAAGCTAGGTGCGTGACTCGAACAAGTATGTCTGGACTCTGTGCGGTGGGCTTTCTCGCCGTTTCGTTGTTGATGTCGTGCTCTAGTGAGGGCACAGGGCAAGGTGGTTCATTAATCAAGCCGATGCCCACACCCGCCTCAGCAGCACCTCCGACAATCGGGCTGATTTTCTCTTACGGTGACGGCGCAGACAACCGATATGAATTTGACGGCTCCTCCTTCACCCTCGCTTTCAATCCAGTACAGGTGGGTGAGAGTTCGAGCGGCACCTAC
>JAYSVF010000322.1:0-6768 GCA_043718695.1 Acidimicrobiia bacterium
GTCGAAGTAGTTCCCGTTGATCCAGCGCAAGGATCACTGCATCGCCGACTCATCCCGCTCTTGGGATTCGCCCTCGGCGAAATGTTCGATTTCGAAACCCTGGCCTCTCGATGTCGATCTCTTTCGCTGTGGACGTTTCTGTTCACTGCCGCACCACTGAAAATCCCCGGCGCACTCGGCTCACCCGGTAACGCTCTCGCCATTCTCTGACCGTTGACGAATGGGTGCTTGTCAACACCAGATCTACGGTTTGTACCATGAGCAGCCTGGCTCAACGATGTTCGATGCCATCGATCCACCCGGCATTGAGCGGCTCGCCGACGGCTGGCTCGACTAGAAATGGGTTGGCAACTGCGTCCCCTCCGCGAACTTGCCCTAAAAGACAATCTGCGTTGCCAAGAGCGGGATCCTTGCGGGCTCGTGTTCGGGTCACCAAGCCACGATCGAGAGTTTCACACAAAAAAGGTTCGGGACGGAATTGTCTGGTCTCGCTTCGCCAAGGCTGGTTAAGTTTAACCGGAGTGTCGCCCGAGTTTGGGAACAATTTGAACT
Source organism: Acidimicrobiia bacterium (assembly GCA_043718695.1). GTDB lineage: Bacteria > Actinomycetota > Acidimicrobiia > Acidimicrobiales > JANYDT01 > JANMZO01. Next base: position 553 of record JAYSVF010000322.1, read on the forward strand.
CTTGTCGAGCGACAACCAAGTGTCATTGGTCGCCAACTTGCCAGCGCGAGATTGCGTTTGCGTGCGCATAAAGGTTTACGAGCTTTGGGTTAGTTACCCCGAGTAGGGGTCGTCGTCATTGTCGAACACACCCGCAGGCATCTGAACAATCACATTCTGCACAACGACACAGTGCGCATTGGCCTCAGCGACAACCGTAGCGACCTTCGGATCATCCGCCAACAATTGATCAGCGCCAGCTAGCCCTCCGATTGCCGACCCGATCGCACCTAGCACCATGATCGCCGGAACAAGCAACTTCCGGCGATTGGAACCCCGGCTATGGCGATAAACCGCCAACGCGTTCCCCGGCAGGTCTGGATCGATCCCATTCGCCTGAAGAAGCCCACGTAGCCGCCCGTTCTCCGCAACCGTATCAACGAGTCGTTGGTACACCTCATCAAGATCCTCGAGCGCCTTCGACAGCTGCAGGCGAACCTGGGGTGGGCCCCCTCGGTAAATTCCGATTTGATTTTCCAGCGACACGGCGAAGCTAACTCGAACATCATCAAGAACCTGGCCGGTTTCGTCGGCGAGGGCTTTCGGTCGCATGACGCTCACTTCGAATCTGCTGTAAGCAATAGACAATTCGGTCGAGCGGAGGGACACCAAGGGGATAGTTGTCGATGTGATACCCGACCCTGCGACGACCTCCCAGCCTGAGCCCACAAGCCAATCACTTAGGTATGCCGCGGCGGATCGTTCCGTACCGCGAGCCACACGCAATCCTATCGACTGCCCCGCGTACAGGTCGCAAATTTTTGTCCCACTGCGCCATCTTCCCGCTAGTTCTTCGTGTTCTTCCTGACGTCGACGAAACCGGCTTGCCGGCGAGGACATCAGAGCACCTCCCGAGTAAGCTTCGCGGCCTTGGATTTTCCCCGGTGCACAGCTTGAACTCGTTGTTGCTTAGGCATCCGCGAATGCTAGAGGGTGACCCAACCTCACGCCACAGCTAGCAGCAACTTCAGCAGTATTCGATCGAGTCCGATAGGGGCTGTGTGGCCTCTTGAAGATAATCGAAGACGTTGGAGATCGTGGCCGTTGCTCTGAACGTTACAAGGCGACGCCGTTTTTCCCAAAAATACAACGTTTGTCGCTCAGGGCCACAGTTTTGGCAGTTGTAGATTTGAGGCACACATTCGAGTGGTTGGTCTGTCACAATCGGTGCCATGGAATTAAGCATCCAAGAATTTCCGACATCTCCACTATCGAAATCGGCTCCATCGTCGACTGTGCACGCTCGCTCAACGGGCACATCGAAATCCGCGTGACCGTCATCGCCCACACCTGCATCGAACAACTCGTATAGCGACTGCCGCAACTCTTGTTCTCGATTCTTCACATTTCCGACTTGCACCGATCGGGTGTTGATCCGGTCGGAAATTCCGAATTGGTCTCGTCGCTTGTGGCCGATCGAGACCGATATGTATGCGAAGTTCCTCGGATCCGACCTCCCGACGCAATCGTCGTCAGCGGAGACCTGATTCAGGGGGTGAGGATCAACACTCCCGACTGGGAGAACGAAATCACTCAGCAATACGAGGTTTGCCATGACTTTTTGGTCGCCTTGACAGACCGGTTCCTAGCGGGCGATCGGTCTAAAGTCGTGTTAGTGCCAGGCAACCATGATGTGGCGTGGCCGATCGCGGCAGCATCGATGGAAGTCGTCGACGACGCTGCGCTCCGACTTGATCCCGCTTCTTTTGGTCCAAAGCGCGAGCATCGCTGGGACTGGGAAAAACGTCAGCTGTACCGAATCAAGAACCGAATTCGCTACAACGAACGTTTCGACTTTTATCGGTCATTTGTGGCTCGGTTTTATCACGATGTGCCGTTGGCGTACCCGATTGCCGCTGATAGCCATTTTCAGCTTTTCGAGCTGGCCGAAGGCCGAATCGTGGTCGCTGGTTTCAATTCGTGTTTCGGCAACGATTGTTTCGCGTTCCATGGTTGCATCCCCGATTCGGCGATCGCAGAGGCGCACCTCTTGCTCAGAGCGAGGGAAGCTCAATATGAGCTGAAGATGGCCGTGTGGCACCACAACGTTGAAGGCGCGCCGTATGTGTCCGACTACATGGACATCGACTCTGTATACCGAATGATCGGCGGTGGATTTAGGCTCGGTCTACACGGCCATCAACATCGGTCCGATATCGGGCAGCGGGTGATCCGTATACCGGCGCAGGAGCCAATGCTCGTTGTGAGCGCTGGGTCGCTATGCGCGGGACCTCGTGATCTTCCGACGGGGGTGAATCGGCAATACAATGTGATTGAACTCGATGACACGTTTACGTCAGCGTGTGTACATATCCGTGAAATTGCGGTGTCGTCCGTATTCGGTCAGGCACGCCGCACAGAACTCGGTGGACACAGCTTTGTGAAGTTCGACCTGTCTGCATCACCCCCCACAGGCGCATCCAACCGTGCGACCGCTACAGACGCTAGGGAAGCTAACGCGGTCGCTGCCGCGGAACGCTTTAGCGCGATGGCGAACTATTCGGCGGCAGTGGATCAACTCCTACCGTGGGCAAAACAGTCGGGGTATCCACGCACGCTAATGGTCGACGCCCTAAATAAGGGTTTGCTGTGGGATCGGCTTCACACCCTTGTCTCCCCGCCGCTCGCAATCGGGGAACTCTTGTTGCTCGTTGACGCGTTTTGTCGCCTGAAGCGTTTCGACGACGCCGAAGCCACACTTGAAGAGTTCGCTGAACCGCTCGAGGTCTCTACGCCTCAGCGTATTCAAAAGCAACGAGAAATCTTGACCCGAAGGACTCTGAGCAAATGAGTGACTCCGTAAGCCACATCCCGTTCCAGGTTGACGTCAGTCGAATCATCGAAGTTCTGGCCAAACAGATCTACCAGTCGCCGTTAGCTCTACTTCGAGAGAACGCTCAGAACGCCTTCGATGCGATTTTGCTCAGACGGCATCTCGGGCAACCGTTCCAACCGCGCATTGATATTGACATCGCGGCCAACGAGATCACGATTCGTGACAATGGTATTGGCATGACAGCCGAAGACTTGCGGACGCACTATTGGAACGCCGGGTCGAGCAGCAAGAACACTGCAGAAGCACGAGCAGCCGGCGTGGTTGGTACATTCGGAATAGGCGCAATGGCCAATTTCGGTATCGCTAGTGAGCTTCGCATCGAGACGGAATCAGCTATAACCACTCACCGAACTCGCAGTGTCGCACGCAAAGAAGAATTGTCGGCATCAAAAGACTGCATCTCGCTCGAACCGCTCCCTTCGATCGGCTCTGCCGGCACCACCGTCCATGCAGCTGTGTCACAGGGTGGCATTAATGTGACTGAGGCCGTCGCATACATCAGCGATTTCGTTGCGCATGTGGACATCCCTGTGTACGTCAACGGAACAGTCATGAGTCAGCGCGACCCAGCCGAGTCTGTCCCTTTCGGGGCGGGAACAGAAACGCTCGATCTCGCCGTCCACTTACCGCCTGACTTTGTAGCCGACCTACGCGTGCACCTCGCTAGCAACGGAACGCTTGCGGTCAGAGTCACCAAACTCGAGTATCGAGGGATTGCGTTGCAGGGAGAGTGCCTCTTTCGGCAAGGCGCCAGTTCCATCCGTACGTTTCGAAGCGGATTCGGCCTCGCAACCCTCGCAGCGAGTTCCTACTATCAACTTGGCGGAATCGCGAACCTCGACTTGTTCCAACCCACCGCAGGACGCGAAGCGCTAACAACTGAAAGCATCCAAGCGTTACAGAGCCTCGTCAGCGCCCTGGACCAAGTCTTGTCACTTTTCATCGCCCCGCGACCGGAAGCCGATTCCAACTCCTATTTCATCGAGTGGGCTCGGGTACACGGCCGATTCGACTTGTGCGGCCAACTCTGCGCGCGCGTTCAACCCAATGAACAACGCGTCATGCTCGACGTTCTTCGTGGTTGGTTGAGACCGGTACTGGTGTATGCGGGAAGCGACCAAACAATCATCGGTGCCACCGCGACCGATGACTCACCCCTCGTTGTGCTGGCGAGTGGAAACCCGCGACGCCAATGCGAACAAGAATTCATCCGGCAATACTGCTCTCACGAGTTCATCGACGACGTTCCTAAGGTGCTCCGCGAAAAGCCTCCGTCGGAATGGACTATTGAGGAACAAGCAATTGTGTTTCGAGTGAAAAATGTTTTGGAAGCCGACTACTTCGTCCCGTCAGTAGTTCGGCTCGGACAGCTTTCCCATAGTTTACCCATCGTGGCTCAACTCGAACATGACCCCTTACAGATCGTGCTCGACCCGGCCGCGCCAACCTTCGGCGTAGTCCAAGAACTATACAAATCTGACCTTCAAGCCTTTGGCTCGATGGTGAAGGACTTCGTACGGAATATCGTTTTTCAACGAATCTCCGACCGCGTGCCAAGCAGCACCCGAGAGGGAGCCGAAGCATTCCTCAAATCGATCCGCAGGAGCCGAGACGTGTTCGAATACGAAGCAGACGACACCGATAGCCTTCAGGCTCTGTGGTCGGAATACCTCGAAGGCCATCTCACAATGGAACAGGTAACCGTCCGGTCGTCCGCGTTAGTTCAGCAAAGCATTCAAGTCGTCGACAGCACCACTGCACAGTTCGTAAGAGATGTCGTACCGGACGTCCTGGCAAACGAACAAACCCTCGTCGGCAACGGCTCGATGCTCGGAGCGTTACCACCCATTCTTCGAACTGAAATTCAATCGGACGCAAAACTTCTCACTATCGATGCGAACGACCCCGCACTAAAGGGCTACCGATGCTTCCTAGCAATCTCCGATCGCGTTCGAACCGAGCACGGAGAATTCTTTCTGCAACCCCACTCAACATCAGTGGTGTGGGGCGGTCAAAAGGTACTGTTTGTCTTCCAACATCACTCCGGACAATTCGGTCTTTACTACGACCTCCAAACTCCGCAGAACGTGGCGCCTGAATCCGGTGGTGGGCCCGTCACGACAGCGACGCTCGTTCTTCAGAACCGGGTTTACATCCCAGTGCCAGAAAACGTCGCAGCTGCTTTCATCCCCGCTCCCGGTGAACGAAAACGATTCGAAATCCGCTGCGACCTCATCTACACCCAGGAACAATCTGATATCGCTGTTGTTCCAATACAGAGCTGATAGGCCCACATGGGCCAACAGACTGGACCTCCACCATGAACGAAGCCTTCGATATCCCGGCCGACCTCCTCGACCACTTTCAACCTCACGATCTCGATTCCTCGATGCTTGATACAAGAAGGTGGCATAGCAAAGCTCGCCGCCGGCTTGGAACATCGGGTCGGTAGCGAAGCACTTCCAAAGTTGGAAGACCCCGAGTCGGTGCAATTATCGGAGCAACTCGCCATGGCGATCGTCACTCAAACACCCGCTGGTGCTGCGAGCGGTGACTATGGCTATGTCACGGGAAACATCCGCACATGTCCAAACACGAGCTGGAACTGCCCAGTCACCGTCACGGGTTACAACGGCTGGGCCCGCGTATATTGCTGGAAAGACGCTGGGTATGTCAACGGCAGCCCCCGATGGTTTTACGTGCGCACGACAAACTATTCGGGCTGGGCGCATTCAAGATCGTTCCGGCACAACCCACCGTACCGGCTTGCTGATTTAGCGAGACAACAACAGCGCCTCTATACCCCGACCCGAGGGGCGCGGGGTTTGGCGTTCACCTCGGGTCCGCGCCCCGTTGCTAAACCGCACATTTGCTCTAAAGCAGGTCAGACGCGACTCGCTCGTACCGGCGATCAGCAGCGCTGTCGACGTGAGGTGTCGGCGCACAGTGTGCAACTGCTGCAGCTGATTGCCAACCAGGGCTCGGGCCGCTCGTCGGTGGCGATAGCGGCGGTAACTTGGTCGAATGGAGATCAGTCGACTTGGTCGAGGCGATGAGGACCGCGTGGCGGCTGCCGCCGATCTGTTCGACGATCTGCCCCGGCCCGATGCGACCGCGATCTTCCTTGCCGCCGAAGGACATCACCTACTGATCGCAACGGTGGACGGAACGCCCGCTGGCTTCGTCACCGGGGTGGAGGTGACCCATCCCGACAAAGGCACCGAGATGTTCATCTACGAACTCGGGGTCGATGACGAGTTCCTCAGGCGCGGCATCGCCAAGGCGCTACTCGCCGAACTGAAAGCGATCGCGATCGAACGCGGTTGCTATGGGATGTGGGT
>JAYSVF010000323.1:0-16788 GCA_043718695.1 Acidimicrobiia bacterium
TTATGGCGATTTTCCACTTCTTAAAAGGCGATGTCGACGTCGCCCAGTCGGTCGTCGAACACACATTGGATCGCACCACTGATTGGCGCGCCGGTGGCATTGCCCTCCCTACGGCGACGGGTTTGGCGGCTCACCTTGCAATGTATCGCGATGACCTGCCGAAGGCCCGTATGCTCGCCGATCGGTCGCTCGACGAATTGCTCGGCGGCGGCGCACAAGCCGGAAGCGCAGACTTCGCCATCTATTGTATTGCCCTGGTGGCGGAGGCCTGTGGTGAACTCGAGAAGGCTCGAGATTTGCTCGTCGGGGCGTGGGACCTGTTCGCGAAAGATGCCAGTCTTTACAGTATTGCCCCAGAAGTAGTTCGCTACGTGCGTTCGACGCGGCCGGAATATGCCGCCGAGATCGTGGCTCTGACAGAAGCTCGTGCTCGCCATAGTGGTGCGGCTATCGATCGGGCCCATGCGTTGGCGGCACGTGGCTTTCTCGATGACGACCATATTGCGATCGACAAGGCTGCCGAGGCGTGGGCTGAGGTGGGCTGGACACTGGCGGCGGCGCGCATGAGGAACTTTGCTCTTGATATGGCGGCCAACACGCTCCCTGAGGCCGAGCGTCGAGCGCGCTATGCCCAGCTTCGCCAGTTTTGGCAACGATTGGAACTGGGTTATCCGATTCGCATGCTCGATGCCCGTCACCCGACGCTCGCGAAGAAGCAGGGTCGAAAGTCGCGGCCAACCTCAGGACCGGCGTCGCTGAGTCAAACGGAATGGGCGGTGATCCGCCTCGTCGGGGAAGGTCTGACCAATCGCCAGATCGCCGCCCGCCTCTTTGTATCGCATCGAACCATCGACACGCACGTCAGTCACGCGCTCGCCAAACTTGGGCTCTCGTCGCGAGTGCAGCTCGCCCTCCTAAGACAGAGCGAGCCGGTTTGACTTTTTTCAAAGATCGCTTGTCGATTGACAATTACGGGAAACTGTCGCTACAGTCCGAACCGGTTGGGTTCGGTGATCGTGGTCGGGTCTCCCTTAGGAACTCGTGGCATCGATGGCGCAACAATTTCTCACAAATGTGGTCAGTGTTTCCCTGTCGAAATGTAGAACAGTGTCAATTGTGGTCATCGAATCCAATCATTTTGTGCGAACAAGGGAGCACCAAGTTGCCAGTTGACGCGGGTTTTGCAGCTGTGGTCTCGGTGAATGAAAAGGTCCTAACGGGCGTTCTCCGTCTCATACGTTCCCAAAAAGAGCAATTGTTTCTGAACGTTAGCGAGTTCCCCATCCAACCGATGAGCTGGAGTATTTATCTCGACGAGCAAATGATTCGTTGTAATGCCGCCGACGGGGGAACCGTCCGCATGGCGTTCCGCGCCTGGGGCGAGGTAACCGACCTCACCCTCAGCGGGCCAGAGGCGACGTACGAAGTCTTGTGGAACCTCGTAGTGAATGCCGAGCCGAAGATCACGATTCGTCGACCTGAACCAACGCCCGAGGATTCGGACCCGCCGCCGGTGTTCCATGTCAGTGTCGGCACCTGTAGATTGCGGGAATCTTCGCACCGGATCCTGCGGGGCGGGGCAATTCGACCTGCGTTTGAGGAACTCGTTGCTGGACTACCCGGTGACTTTGCTGGCCTTCTCAGCAATTCGCAGGAACTTTCGGGCGACTTCGCAGCCTCGATGCTCGGCGGCCTTGCCAGCGACCCCACCGCGACTACGTCGGTGGTTGTGGGCGACGGCGCCGTTATGGTCGGCATCGATGTTGGGTCGGAGAATCTCGTCACTAGCGGCACTGCGTCGGCCCTCGCACCCATCGGTGACGGAGTTGGGGTGGTCCTCAGCCCGGTGGCCATTCCTCTTGCATTCTCCGAGTTTGAAGCGGCATTTCGGGCCGAGTTGGCAAAGCACGAAGCAACGTTGGAGGATGGCTTCGAGATTCGTGCCGCTGAGGGCGCGCTTCACGTCACTGGGCGCATCGACGTATCCGGTGGGTCAGCCAGTTTCGCATTCGACGTCGTTCCGCATTTGCTGGACGAGTCGGTGTTCTTCCGCGCTGAGAACATTGATGTCGATGTTGATTTCGACTGGTGGGTGGACGTCCTCAACGTTGTCTCCTTCGGCCTCGCTGGTCTGATTGCGTCTTCGATCACCGCCTGGCCCATCTGGCGGCTCCGAGATGGAATCGGGCGCGGCTCGACCTCAGCGTCGATCCGGCGTCGAACCATTGCCATCGTCCCGGGTGCCCCAGGTATCGATATGAGCGTGAAGGGTCTGCAACTCGATTCCACCGCAGGTTTTGTCTTGCGGCTTTCGTTCCTGTTGGGCGCACCTGGTGCGGCGCTCGATGGCCCGGGTACGGTTGACGTCTTGAGCTCGTGTGGCTTCTCGGTCCGGCTGCCATTTGGTCTCAACCTTGGCACGCCGCCGCCGGTGGATCCCCGCTTGCGGATTCGTTGGTCCGTCCGCCGGGCCGATACCGGCGAGACCGTGTTCCTTCGCGATGGCAACGCTGCACAGTTGCTCAAGTTGCGTCTTTCCCAAGACGAGATTCCGCTCGCGACGTGCGATCATTTCGTTGTCTCGGTTCGGGTGTATCGATTGTTCGGACCGAAGGATGTCCAGGAGATTCTCAACGAGTCTTCGAACCTGCGGGTGACTGACATCGTCGATCGATCGCACCCGTTCGTTCGTTGGAAGCACGTGGCGAGAATCGATCAGGTGAAGGTTGAACCGGACGGCCGAAAGGTGCTCCTGGGCCGACCACTTCGGCAGAAACAGTCCAAAATCCACCGCACCCATCTGAGTGAGCGGTGCGCGATGCTTCTTTCCATTACTCAACCCCTTTCTCCACCACACGGTGAAAAGTTTCCACCGAAGGAGATCGAGTACCTCGACGTGCTGCCGTTCCAGCTGGCGGCGTTGGCTGAACATCGCCGACAGGTGTGTGACTACTGCTTCTTCGGGGGACCGGACAAAGATGTCTCGCTGCTTTGATCGATCACAGCCACGCCATGACGAGCCAGTAGCGTTCGGTCGTGCTCAACGTCAAAGAAGTGGTGAAGGACTTCGGCGATCTGCTAACTACAAGCGGACGCACAAGGGTCCCCACTACATCGAACACGCCTTCATCGTTACGCAACAAGCTTCCCGAAACTCACGCTCCTCGGCTGCCTTAGCAAGAGCTAGAACTCAAGCAGGATGTTTCAACGTTCAGAAAACAGCGGCTTAAAGCGCGGTGAGGGCGTCTTGGAAGCGGTGTGCGTTGCGGAGGGAGCGGTTGAGGTCGAAAGCGGTGTCGAGCACTTCGGGGGAGGCGGTCACTTCCGGGTCGGCGTCGAGGAGCGAGCGGAACGATTGCTCGGTTTCCCAGGCGGTCATGGCGTTGCGTTGCACAATCCGGTACGCGTCATCGCGGGGCATGCCAGCGGCGACCAATGCGAGTAACACGGCTTGGCTGAATACCAGGCCGAAGGAGCCATCAATGTTTGCGCGCATACGGGCGGTATCGACGGTCATGCCATCAATCAAGTACTTGGCCTTGATCAAGACATAGTAAGCGAGCATAGAAGAATCGGGAAGGATCACTCGCTCAACCGACGAGTGGGAGATGTCGCGCTCGTGCCACAACGCCACGTTTTCGAGACCGGCAATGAGGTTCCCACGCAGGATGCGAGCCAAACCAGCGAGACGCTCTGCGGTAATCGGGTTGCGCTTGTGGGGCATGGCAGAGCTGCCCTTTTGACCGGCCCGGAATGGCTCACGAACTTCACGAACTTCGGTTCGTTGCAGGTGGCGAATCTCCGTTGCAATTGTTTCGATGGTGGCACCCAGCGAGGCGCAGGCGTAGAGGTATTCGGCATGGCGATCGCGGGCCACCACTTGGGTTGCTGGAATTGGGGTGAGTCCAAGTCGTGTGCACACATAGGTTTCGACGGATGGCTCGATGTTGGAATACGTTCCAACCGCGCCACTGAGCTTGCCTACGGCGATGGCCTCACGGGCACGCTGCAGACGGGTGCGATCGCGATCAACGGCGAGGCACCACAGGGCTAGCTTCGCACCAAAGGTTGTCGGCTCGGCATGGATGCCGTGGGTGCGGCCGATGCATGGTGTGTCGGCGAATTCGATCGAACGAGCCTTGAGTGACGCGATCAGCGCAGTCGAAGCGGTGATCAACAAATCGGCCGATTGGGTGAGCGAAACACACAAAGCGGTATCGACCACATCGGATGAGGTGAGACCGTAGTGAACCCAGGCGCCGGCAGGCATGCCAACCGCAGCTTGCACCACGTCAACGAAGGCGGCAACGTCGTGATCGGTGGTGCGTTCACGCTCGTTCACTTCGGCCACCGTAAAGGCCGCCCGCTCACGGATGGCCAATGCATCGGCAGCAGGAACGACACCGACTTCGGCCCAACCCTCCGTCGCCAAAATCTCGACTTCAAGCCAACGATCCATGCGGGCCTGATCGGTCCACAACGAAGCCATTTCAGGAATTGAATAACGATCGATCATGAGTTCACTCCAGCAGCTTCGTTGTCCAACCAGGCGGCGGGGACGTCCATTACTTCGTCGCGGGCGGGGCCAATGCCGAGAATACGGATTGGGGCTCCACTCACTCGGGAAAGAAAGCGCACATAGTTTTGGGCATTCGTCGGTAGCTCATCGACGGTGCGGGCTTCGGTGGTGTCGCACTGCCAACCGGGGAGATCCTCATAGATCGGAATGGCTCGCTCCAGCATCGAGAAATCCGAAGGCAGGTGTTCGTGACGCACGCCATCAATCTCGTACGCGACACAAACTCGAATGGTCTCCAACGGGTCAAGAATATCGAGCTTGGTCAACGCGATCTCGGTCAACGAATTCAAGCGTGTGGCCTGGCGTTGCATCACCGCATCGAACCAACCCGGGCGACGACGACGGCCAGTAACCGTGCCAAATTCCGCGCCACGCTCCACGATCAACTCACCCGTCGCATCCAACAACTCGGTAGGGAACGGACCAAACCCAACACGGGTCACATAGGCCTTGGCGATACCCACGATGCGTTGCAAATCCCGAGGACCCACGCCAGCGCCCGAACATGCAGTGCCAGCCACTGGATTAGAGGAAGTTACGAACGGGTAGGTGCCGTGATCGATATCAAGGAAGGTGGCTTGCGCGCCTTCAAACAACACGGTTTTGCCGGCATCGAGCGCGGCGTGAATGACCGAAACCGAATCGCCAATGTACGGTGCCAAACGGGTAGCAATCGGGCCCAAATACTCGGTCGCAATTGCCTCGAAATCGAGTGATGGTTGGCCGTAGACCTTCGTCAGTATCGCGTTCTTTTGTTCCAGCACCGCAGCCAAACGGGCACGGAATCGCGACGGAACTAGGAGGTCTTGAACGCGAAGACCGTCACGGGAAACCTTGTCGGCATAGCAAGGGCCGATACCATTTTTGGTGGTGCCAATCGCTTGATCGCCGCGAGCGGTTTCGGCCAGACCGTCGAGGATTGGATGCCAGGGCATTATTAAGTGTGCATTGGAAGAGACGACCAGCGAAGAGGTATCGATTCCCTTCGAGGCCAGCATGTCGAGTTCGCCAAACAACGTTGCACAATCCAGCACCACACCGTTGCCGATCACCACAGTTACACCCGGATACAACACACCTGAGGGAATCAATCGGAAGGCGAACTTGACCCCGTCGACCACCACGGTATGTCCAGCGTTGTGGCCACCTTGGTAACGAACGACCATGTTGGCCTGTGCCGAGAGAAGGTCAATGACTTTCGCCTTGCCTTCATCGCCCCATTGGGTTCCAACAACCACTGTTCCCGGCATCGCTGCTCCTCATCGTGCGCAGCCGCTTTGGAAAAAACGGCCACAGTTGTAACTGAGGTGCCCCGCCCGGTTTCCCGCGCAAAGCACGGTGCCAAATACTACGCACCAAATATACCCAAAGCTGCACGTGAGGTCGTTGTCACAAACAGCGTGTGGTCACTTGTCGGTAATAGTTACGTACAAGTGACCAAACACAAGAGTCAACTGGGTTCCGCAGCTCTGCCATAGCCCTCCGCAAAGAGTTATGAGAGACGTTCGATGATCATGGCCATGCCTTGGCCGCCGCCTACGCACATCGATTCCATGCCGAATGTTCCGTCGGTGGCACGCAGGCCGTTGATGAGGGTGGCCATGATGCGGGCCCCCGTCATACCAAAAGGGTGACCGAGTGCGATGGCGCCGCCGTGGATGTTGATCTTGTCCCGGGTGATTCCCAAATGCCGCATGGAAGGCAAAACCTGGGCGGCGAAGGCCTCATTGATCTCCACAAGGTCAATATCGCCAATGGTCATCCCAGCCCGTGCCATGGCTCGTCGACACGCTTCAACCGGCCCGAGACCCATGATCTCGGGATTCAGCGCCGTGACAGCAGAGGACACAATCCGAGCAAGTGGCGTAATACCCAGCTCCCGAGCACGCACATCGCTCATGACCACAACCGCGGCGGCCCCGTCGTTCAACGGACAAGCATTCCCAGCAGTAACCGAACCATCAGAGCGGAACACCGGCTTGAGTTTCCCTAACCCTTCGAGATCGGTCTGCGGACGGGGACCATCGTCGGCAGAAACTACCGTGCCATTGGGCAGTGTGATGGGCGTGATGTCGTTCTCAAAAAACCCGTTGCCGATGGCACGGCCAGCGTTCTGTTGCGACTGCATGGCGTATTCGTCTTGCGCAGTCCGAGTGATGCCCTCAAGCTGCGCCACGTTTTCCGCGGTTTGGCCCATGGAGATATACACGTCGGCCAATTCGTCGCCTGGCGTCCACGGGGCAACTTGACCGCATTGGCGAGCAGCAGAACGGGCCTTGGCATCACTGAAGGCAGGGTTTTCGGTATCAGGCAGCGTGTCGGAATTGCCCTTAATGAAACTGCTCACCGATTCCACACCCGCGGCAATGAACGCATCGCCCTCACCGGCACGAATTGCATGCGCAGCCATACGGATGGTTTGCAGCGAAGACGAGCAGTACCGGTTTACGGTGGTACCCGGAACGGTTTCGAGCCCAGCCAGCAGCGATACCACACGGGCCATATTGAAGCCCTGCTCTCCACCGGGAAGCCCGCAGCCGAGCATGAGATCTTCGATATCGGAAACCGGGAGCATGGGAACCTGAGCGAGCGCGGCACGAACCATCTGCGCGGCCAAATCGTCCGGCCGAATATCCACGAGCGAACCCTTAAACGCCCGTCCGATGGGGGAACGTGCAGTGGCGACGATGACGGCTTCAGGCATGTGACTCTCCAACAACGGTGGTGCTCGCAGAACCCGTCGATATCGACAGTTCAAAACGAGGTGGAGAAAAACTAGAGCCAATTCACAATCGCACGAAGCCGAATCAACGGCAAACGCCTGTGGTTTGCGTCACCTACAAATCGGCGACGAGCTCGATGGCGGCACTGAGCGCAGCGACATCCCCACCGTCGAAATTCGCACGGTCACCAACTCGAGAGACGAAGCCAAGCTGCAGGCCCGAGGACACGTCACGAACGGTGAAGAAGCGCTCGAGACCGTTATGCGAGGTAAGCACATCGGTTTGCAGCGGGCAGCCCTGATCGGCCAACGCAGAGCGGACGTAGGCGGCATTGAGGACTTCAATTGCGATGTGGTGCACACCAATGGCGAGAGGGTCCCCCGGGTGGGATGCGTCGGCCTGGAGGAGCACAAAGGTCACGCCGCCGGCATCAACGACGACGGAATCAAGTCCCGGGTAATCGGGGTGGGAAGAACGCGATTGGCCGACACGAAACCCCAGGCGATCCACAAAAAATGCGGTGGCTGCCGTGAGGTCATCAACGGCGACGGTCACATGATCAATTCGACAAGCCGTCGTTTGCAGCGCCGTATCGACCGCTGGAACACGGGAGGCCCCGTCGGCTGATGTTTCGTGAGCACGCAAATGCACGGCTTCGATCCGATGAGTTTCCGAAAGGAGCGACCGGAAAATAAGCTCGGCAAACTCCGGTTCCACGCCCACTTCGGCGGCCCAAGCAGCTCGTGTTCGCAACACCTCTTGGACCCGGGCCGGTTGCAAAACCTGCGATTGCGCCTCGCCCTTGACCGCAGCCACCTCATTGCACAGTTCAAAACGCCGAGCGAGAACCTGGAGCAGGTCACGGTCAGCTTGATCGATTGCAGTGCGAAGTTCTAAAAGCGTTGCCACGGTGCAGAGTCTGCTCGATCCTTTAGTCGTCGGGTGGAGTTTGCGAAGACAAAACCGAAATCTCTCCCGTGAAAGCCCCGGACCCACCTGTATTGCGAGGCTCGAATGTTGTGGGGGCTTTAGCGCCGCGGAATTCGAACCCTCTGTCCTTTGATCCCTTGGCGCAGCCGAGTTTGAAACCTAGGCCTTAGCGGGGCGTTCGGGCTTTGCGACAACCGGTGCACCGGCAGCTTTCCATGCGGCGAAGCCACCATCGACATGGCTCACGTTGGTAAGGCCCATATCCTGCAGCGAAACGGCAGCCAAAGCCGAGCGCCAGCCACCTCCGCAATAGAGCACGAAATGCTTGGATTCGTCGGCAAAGATGGGCTTGAAATAGGGGCTTTCCGGGTCAACCCAAAATTCGATCATGCCGCGGGTAACCGACATCGCCTCAGGAACCATGCCTTCACGATCGATCTCCCGAGGATCACGAAGATCCACGAACACGATGTTCTCCGCGCCCAACATGGCCTGGGCCTCGGCAACGCTGCGCGTAACGATCTTTGCCTCGGCTTCAGCAACGAGTTGTTTGTATCCCTTAGTAATTGGCATTCCCTCACCGTACCGGGAACTCAGCGCCGGGTCGAACAAAGTCTGGCAAGCCTCGGTTCAGCGCGCTGTGCCTTCGTTGTTGTTGCGACCCAAAACCCAGAACAAGCGCTACTGCGCTGGCCAACCGGGTATGCCATCGTCGAGTTGTACGCCAAGGGTATTGAGGAATCCCGAAACCATTCGGTACATACCGGCGACCATGACCAGTTCCAACAGTTCCGCTTCATTCCAGTCGGCTTGCAATGAAGCCCAGGTGGCATCGGAAACACAATTGTCTGCACACAGATCATCGGCAAGCGCGATCAGAGCAGAGTCCTTCGGTGACCATTTGCCTTCCCGTGGTGATGCCAATGCAGCAATCTCGGTGTCGGTCAATCCGACGCGCAACCCAATCAGGGTGTGCTGGCCAAACTCGTACACCGCTTGGCACTGATATCCAACGCGCAGTATGACGATCTCGCGTTCACGAGCTGGCAGAAGCCCGGCGTTCAGGAAAAACCCGCCAAGCACGTTGAACCGCTTCAGCAACTTCGGGTGATGGCCCAGCGTGCCAAAAATGTTGATCGGCTTGCCTGAGGGCCCGAGAAGTGTGTTGGCGAATATCTCCTTCAGCTCAGCAGAAGGTTCAGCGATGGGGGCGATACGGGGTGAAGTAGGTCGTGGAATCGTCATAGGTTCACTGTCGCACCGTTGGGCTGAGATTCCCAATAGCTCTGCATCCGATGTTGCGCCCCAAACAGACACTCCTGCCTTAAATCGCTGGGGTCCTGCAGATCATCGAAAACTCAAAAAGCGTTTCCAATGATTATGTTCCAGAAGCACGCGACAATTGAGACCAAAGAACTACCCGACCCAGCGAGGCTGGTGGTCGATTTACTAAGGAAATTTTGTGCTTGATTACACCGCCCCTATTCGTGACATCGCCTTCTCCCTTGAGCTGGTCGGTGCGGGCGAACTGTCTCGCTACGAGGCATTCGCCCATGCCGATGCCGATACGGTGACTTCTTTGTTGGAAGAGTTCGGGAGGCTCAGTGGGCAGGTCATCTCGCCGACCAACGAGATTGGCGATCGCATTGGTCTCACGGTTGATACCAAAGCGGCGACGATCACCACACCCCCTGAGTTCAAAACGGCCTACAAGGCCTATGTCGATGGTGGCTGGGGTTCAGTCCCGCTCGACGCAACCTACGGCGGCGGTGGATTCCCTCATGTAGTTGGCCTGGCGATGTCGGAAATGTTGCAGTCGGCAAATATGGCGCTCGCTTTGTGCCCGATGCTCACGCAAGGTTCCATTGAGGCGCTCAGCCATTGGGGTTCAGAAATCCAAAAGGAGACCTACCTGCCGAAGTTGGTAAGTGGTGAGTGGACGGGCACCATGAACCTCACCGAGCCCGATGCTGGTTCCGATGTGGGCGCGCTCCGAACCAAAGCCGTGCAAGCTGCCGACGGTTCCTGGCGTATCACCGGTCAAAAGATTTACATCACGTGGGGCGAGCATGACCTTACCGACAACATCATCCATTTGGTCCTGGCTCGTGTCGAAGGTGCGCCCGCGGGGACGAAAGGAATTTCGTGTTTCATCGTTCCCAAGTTTGTCCTCAACGATGATGGAACGATCGGTGCCCGCAACGATGTGAAGGTCGTTTCCACCGAACACAAAATGGGAATTCACGGATCGCCGACGTGTGTGTTGGCTTTTGGTGATGACGGCGAGGGCGCGATTGGTGAACTGATCGGCGAAGTTGATACTGGTATGCGCACGATGTTTACCATGATGAACAATGCGCGCTTAGCAGTTGGTCAACAGGGGCAGGCGCTTGCCGAGCGTGCATACCAATTAGCGTATGCCCATGCGATGAGTCGGGTGCAGGGCCGTGTTGCTGGTTCAACTGAAGCAGGACTACCGATCATTGGCCACGCCGATGTTCGGCGGATGCTCATGACTATGCGATCACAAATCGAAGCTATGCGGCACCTGATCTATCTCAACGGCAAAGCCATCGACGATTCGCATTACGCCCCAACCCTCGAAGCCCGCACCTCGGCGACTGAACTGGCCGATTTGCTGACGCCACTTTCCAAAGCCTGGTGCACTGATCTCGGCAACGAAATTTGCTCACTAGGGGTGCAAATCTTCGGCGGTATGGGTTTCTGCGAAGACACCGGTGCTGCACAGCTCTACCGCGATGTTCGTATTGCTGCGATCTACGAGGGCACCAACGGTATTCAGGCTCTTGATTTGTTTGGCCGGAAGTTGCCAATGCGTGACGGTGCGGTAGTACGTGAACTTATTGAAAATATGCGCAAAGACTTGAAGACTCTCGACGGGCCGCTCAGCATGATGCGTGAAGATCTCAGTGCGGGGATTGATGCTCTGGAGCAAGCGGTGCGTTGGATGATGAGCGCAGGTCGTGCAGAGGTGCTCGATGGAATGAGCGGGGCAACACCGTTCTTGCGGTTGTTCTCCACGGTCGTTGGTGGATGGCTGATGGCCCGTCAAGCCGTCAGCGCAACAAAAGCTGGTATCGAAGATCCGTTCAATGCCGCCAAGGTAGCAACCTCAGAGTTTTTCCTTGACCAAATCCTGCCATTAGGTACAGCGTTGCTCGCCCAAGTTACCGCCACGGCCAAACCGTTATACGCGATCAATGACGCAGCCCTTGCCAGCTGCTAAGCAGGCTCCGCGGGTATCCAAACACTGCCGAACATTGCCAAACATGGCCGTGAGGCTCTGATACGCCAAAAGCGAACGACCGTAGCGTTCAACGGACAACGAGAAAACAGAAACGGTGGGGTTCGGTCGACCCCCACCGTAATGTTTGACTGCACAGTCGGCCGGCTTTTTGACTAGCAAGGTGCTCTTAGCCGACTGGTCGACCGCGCCTGCCTTACCCAGCGCTGTTAACCGTTGGTCCGCCGTCAACCAAATCGGAATCTATTGGTTCAAACGGAATCGTTTCAGCGGAAACTCCTTCGACAAACCCAGTACCGTCGCCAACTTCTGATGGGAACGTGTCAAAAGCGGGGTCATCTAAGCTGAAGTCGTCTTCGCCTGTGAACGTTGAATCGGCCGGGAAATCAGGGAACTCTGGGGAGGTGTCGGTTGCGAATGGATCGGCATCTGGATCAATTGGATCAATGAAGGTTGGATCGATTGCATCGGGATTGTTGTTCTGGTTTGTTAGTGATTTGATCGACGCTTCTATTTGATCGCTGAGACACTCAATGTCTTTCGGTTCAAGCTTTTTCATCACCGCAGTCATCGAATCCAACATCGTGCGAGTTGGGCTTACGTACCAAGCGCCTTCGCGCTTGATAACCGTGAATCCGATTGTTGGCTTCCCCTTGTTTGTGGGCTTGCATTTGCTGGAGAATCCCAATCCGTCGGTGTTGAGCGTTGAGGTATCTAACTGTTGACCTGAGATATCGGAGAACAGTTTGGCTAAGCCTTCTTGGCCACAAGCCTTTTTTTCATCGCCTTCAACTGTGATGGTGAGACATTCCTTTGCGTACTTGGCAGCAACCTTTTCCCCTTCTGGGGATGTGAACGATCCGTTGAATATTTGGTTCTTCCACGTCAGTTGTCCTTTGCCCCCATCTTTGGTTTCGAGTGATGCATCCAGGGTCTTTGCTGCGTAGGCGGCCTGAATCTTGAGTTCCGGGTCGTCTACTTTCAGGTTGAAAGGCAGATCGGCCACGGTAACTACAACTCGATCATCAGCTATTTTTGTGGTCAGCAACTTTGGCGTCACTTTGAGTGTGTACTTCTTCGAAACCTCTTTCACTCCATCGTCGGCTTGGTCAATGAACTGTCCGGCATAGTCATGCAAAGCCGCGAATTCATCGGGGGGAAGAAGCTCAATAATGCGTCGAGCGTTGAGGTCGGCCATTGCTTGCATCATGTCGCTAACTGCAGCCTCAGGCGTAGGGGACCCCTTCGCGGCAACACCTCCGCCTTTCAGCGGAATCTTGTAAACGTCTTCGGACTCCAAACGAGCTGCTTCGGCGATCGAATAGTTGAGGCTCAAATACCAACGTTTGCCGATTTTTTGCACAACGAACGGCGTGTCGGCATTCGAACCAATATTGGAGGATTGCGTAGTGGATTTCGAAGATTTGAGATCCTCTCCACCGAGCTTGCGAACAAAATCACCAAACGGTAAATCGTTGGGATTAAAGGTGGTGGAGAGTTTGCCGCTCGTAACGACAACGTGCGCCAGATCTGGTCGAACCACCGTTGACTTGGCCTTGAATGCCGTCAGTTTGGCTGTGTACCCCTTGATCTTGGCCGGATCGAAGTCCTTTTCCAGGACCTTCAGACGACTCATTTCGGCCAACATTGGCACCATTGAATCGAGCATCACATCACGCTCACCGGGGGCGAGGGTTTTCGCCAGACCGATCGCGTCACCGTTTTCGAACGACGTATAGAAAGTCTCGATCGCCTGCTCGGGAGTGTTGGCTTTTTCTGTGCCCTTGATTTGGGTAATCGCAAACGCCGCTCCGCCCGCTAAGCCGAGAATGCCTATCCCCACACCAATCATTGCGCCGCGACGTTTTTTCTTCGGGGGCTCACCGGACCCAGCACTGGAGGCCGATGGTGTAGGGAACGCTGGACCACCGCCGTGGCCGCCAGAATCCGGCGCTACTGATCCAAGAGCCGCTCCGCCTATTCCAGCCGCTACTGCACCGAGCGCTCCGTAGGTACCCGTCGCTGTAGGGGTTGGATCATACGTTGGCATATCGATTGCTTCAACGCCGAGCGACCCATCTGTGCTGACTGGTGATTCGTATGCATCTATAGCATGAGCTCCCGCTTCTTCAGTGGTTGCCTTAGCGATGGATACTTCTTCGGAAGGGTGGGTCAAAGGCCCCTCATCCAACGGGGTTTCATCCAGCCCCGCCGGAATCTGATTCGCTACTGAATCAGCGGAAACATCCAGCGCATCTTGGAGGCCCTCCTCGGGCTTTGTTCCCCAGACCTCGGTAGGGTTAACGTCGAAGGTTGGTTCGTTTGCCTGGTTGATGAGGGGATCTAGCGGGCTCGGCTCTGTGCTCATGGCTGTTTCTTGGGCTCCCTAGCGGCGAATCCCGCTCTTTGTTGGTCTGAATTGGTCTGCATCGGCTTCACAACCGAACTTCTTTAGATTGAGACGTTTACGTGGTTCACTTTGGTTCCACCTTACGGAATTCGGATCATGCTGGATCGTGCACCAGACCCCCGTGAGCAACCGTTGTTTGAGGGAACTTTCGAAAGGCCCCCACCACCGAAGCAACCAGGGCAATAAGGCCACCCACAAGTGCTACAGGGGGGCCGAGTTGCCCGGCGCCGAACGCTAGCCCGGCGGCACCCGAGCCCACTCCAAGGAGCCCAATGACGATTAGAACCAGTCCGGCAATTTTGCGAAACCGCAGGCTCAGAGCAATCAAGGCAATCGGTACAAGTAACGGAACGCCGAGAAGGCTGTACACGGCAAGTTTTCGCCCGGGGCGATCCAGCAGGCCAAGTTCGCTGGCTACCCGGGCCAGAGTGAAAACCGATCGGGCCACTCCGCCGGTTTCGAGCCATGGCAGAGCGGCTCCGGCTATCACGCCAACTCCACCGACGAGCGCGCCTAACAACCAGCGGTCATTGCCCCGCGCCACAGAACTCATAGAACGAAACCGTAGCGCTCAACGAACCCTTTCGTAGCGCTGTCGGCCAAATTGCGTGCTCTCCATTCCCGTGGCTGGCCTAGATACCGTGCAGCGACGCGAAAACGCACTGGTTGCCATTCGAGGTAGTGCAGGTTTTGCCGGCCAGTATTAGCACTATCCATTCTGGTGGCGGAGTCGGGCCGACGCGACGTTGAGTGGTGCGCGATTCCTACGACCAGTTGCGCTACAAGCCCACATTTAGTGGAGGGCTCAAGCCGAAACACCTGTTCTGGCCGAGAACGGGTAACAATGAAGGGGTGACTCTGGGCTTCCATGACAGCGAACGACCAGATCCGGGCCCGCTTGGCGAGTCCTCTGCCTGGGATGCAGTGAAGCGGTTTGTTGATCCGCCGATGGGTTCGTTTGGGAGAGAGGATGAGCACCAAGCCGATCCGCAAGCCAACAGTGATGCAGCCCATGAAGCGGCGACTGCGGCTGGGTCCAGCCCCTCGCCTGAACAAGCCGTGCTCTTGTCCGAGGTTCAACCCAGCATGGAGGAAGTGCCTGAATCGGTCGCTGTCCCAACCGCGACCACAACGCTTTCCGGAGAATCGCTGAAACTAGCCACAGAGGTTCACGCCGATTCGATAGCGCCAGTGGCTGCGGTACTTCCCGTAAAGCCCCAATGGCCTGATGAAGACCTCGCTGTTGCGAATCAACACGATAAAAAGAAGCGTCGTAGAGGGCCGATCCTGCTTATGGCAGGACTAGTGCTTGGTGGGGCTGTGGTTGCTCTTGCCCAGACCTCGGTTCTGCCGGCGTCGTTGCGTCGAACGCTCCATCTTGGCCCCGCCAGCGATGCGAAATCAGCGGCGAAAAACGCGAGCGGCTCGACCAAAGCCCCTGGTCCAGGCAACGGATCCGAAGTTTCCGACACCACGGTTCCACCAACTCGGCCGAAACGGGAACTGAAGGGCTATGACCCAACGATGCGCGCAGCCCTTTCCTCGGTCGACCGGTTTTGGGCCAAGCAGTTCCCTGCGGTGTATGACGAGGAGTACAAAAAACTGAGAGGTGGTGTGTACGCATACAGTTCCGATTCACGCATTCCTCCCTGCGACGGAACGAATCTTCCTTACCTGATCTTGCAACAAAATGCGTTCTACTGCCCCGAAGGTGACTTTATCGCCTGGGACGATCAGGGGCTCTTCCCTCGCCTAGAAAAGAAGTATGGGCGCTTTCTTTTGACCATTGTGCTTGCTCATGAGTGGGGGCATGCCGTTCAGGAACGTGCCGACGGTGATCTTGACACGATTACCGCTGAGCAACAGGCTGACTGTTTTGCTGGATCGTGGGCCGCTTCACTCGATTCAAAAACTGAACCGGAGTTAACAAAGCTCCGCGACACGGAGTTAGATAAAGCGCTTTCCGGATTTATCGAATTTCGCGATTTGGTCGGAATGGTTTCAACCGATCCCGGTGCACATGGGACTGCCTTCGATCGAATTCGAGCCTTTCAAGATGGCTTCGAAGGAACGCCCGCAACGTGTGCGCGCTACGAAGAAGAATTGCCGGAACTCGTGGCGATTCCCTACCGAAGTTTTAAGGAACGATTTCGGGGCGGCAACCTACCGTACCCGGAAGTGCTCCCTTCGATCACCAAAGAACTGGCGGTGAATTGGAAATCGGTATTTTCCACCGATCCAGTGAGCACCATCCAGGCAAAAGACTTCCCTGTTTGTTTTGCGCAGCCTGTTTCTCCAGAGGGCTATGACGAAACCACCATTTCCTTTTGCCAGGATGATCGAACGCTTCGTTTCAGCGAGAAATCTATGCGTACATTGTATGATCGCATTGGAGACTTTGGACCCGCTACCACGATTGGTATTGGCTGGGCCATGGCCGATCTTGTAGCTGAGGGAAAAGATCCGAACAGTAAGACGTTTTGGGTCGAAGCGAACTGCAGGGCGGGCGCCTGGGCCGGAACAATGTTTGATTCCGACGATCCAGGAAACTCGCAGCTTTCACCGGGTGACCTGGATGAATCGGTTCGAACCATTCTTGAGGCCTCCGACAAGGGAGCCGCCAAAGTTTTTGGCACAGGCTTTGAGCAAGTCTCAGCGTTTCGCGAAGGTGTGCTGCACGGTTTGAGTGACTGTCAGTTCCTTCAGCCACCGGCCTAACAACTAAGAGCTAATCCATCCGCGCTGGTCCGGCTAAAGGAACGTATGGGGACCTATCTCTGCAGGGCCAATTTCGCTACGCGGTCCGCTTCGCTGATCATGCAGTTGTCTTCCATGATCTGCGCAACACGCTCAAGTGTGGCCTCCTCTTTGGGTGCCGTGA
>JAYSVF010000324.1:0-39566 GCA_043718695.1 Acidimicrobiia bacterium
TCTCGCCGATCTAATCGGTCTCGATACGTGCATGGCCGTGGCCGAATCTCTGTACACCGAGTTCAAAGAGCAGCTCTATGCCCCACCCCCTTTGCTTTCCCGTATGGTCGAAGCGGGGCTACTCGGACGCAAAGCCGGTCGCGGATTTTTCGTTTACGCAGGAACCGACAAACCACGAACCTCCTAGCGTTCAGCGATCGATTTACTGTTTGGTCATCACGATGACGAAGAACAGTGCGCCCACTGAACCAAGTGCCGCGGCTGCCCCGCCCAGGGCTTTGGCCCATACTTTTGGCACGAGGGTGTGGAGCGCAGCTCCGAACCCCGCCACTAGGTAACACGACATTTTGATGCCAAAGGCCGTTTTGTAGGCAGTTGTCTGGTCACTTACGCTGAGAGCAAAGGCATTCCAGATCCCCGTGAAGGTGAGTACGGCAAAGGCTGGCCAGGAAAGCAATCCAAATCGTTTGGCCACCACTTTGGGGGCTCCGGGACCGAGGGTGCGGATAGCCGGCATCAGGCCGGCAAGCGACAATTGGCCGCCCACCCAAATCATGGCGGCGAGCACGTGAACGAAGGTGCGAACAATGTGCAGAGAAATTTGCATTTGACCACCCTAAACGTCCGCTTAAGCATCGACGGTTTGATGCCGATAGAACAACATGGACCAGAGGATGCGCTACGGCACGCTGCGGAGCTTGCGCGATCGAATTGTGCCTGTGCTTTCGCGAAACCTGTTTTCAAGCCTTTCCGGAAAACCTTCGGCGTTCAATGGATTGAACCGAACCGCTCCTGGAACGAGCTTTTCTGCTGCGGGCCGAGCGAGACGTTTGACCACGAATCGCAATCGACAAAAAGTGCTCGGTTTCGCGGCGGCTGCGGTATCTCTGGTCTTGGTAAGCGCTCCGTTTTTACTCAACGTCGATAGTGATGTTGTTGCGAAAGCCCAAACCGTGGCCGAGCCCGAACAGGTTGCGAAAACCGCCGAAGTAGTTACAGAGATGGCCATCGCGGATGACGTAATCGCCGCGCTCAACGTCTCCCGCGAACGTGCCAACGCCAATTTGGTTGCTGGTGATGAACAGCTGAGCGATGGAGCGCAGGTGTGGGCCGCAACGATCAGCGGGTACGGGACTGTGCACAATGATCGTTCCCTTCGGGCGATGCTCGATCAACGATCGGGAGTTGGCGAATTTGTGATTGCTGCTCGCACCCTTGCATTGGCCTATGAGCGCCTCGCTACCAATCCCGCCCAAAATGCTCAGCTGATGGCCCCCACAACGAAGAGTGTCGGTGTCGGCGTCTCCGTTGTCGAAAACAAGACCTACCTGGTTGTCCGCTTCGCCCAGTAACGACACGTCACGAAGGGTCCCGTTCCTAAATTCCGATCCTAGGTTCCGACTTCTAACGACGTGGGAACATCAATGACTGGATCGGTGCCGGGGGTTGGAGAGCCTGGCGGGGGAGTGGTGTCGTCCACGCGAATCTTGTCGACAATGTGGCGCTTGGGATAGTGCTGTCGAACCGCGACAACGGCAGCCAGGTGTTCCGCGGTGCCTGCCGCCCTGCCTTCAATCACGAGCGATCCGTTCGTTAATGAGGTTCGGGGTTTGGTGATGCCTTGTTCGGCTAGCGCCAACTTTGCTTTGTCAAGCGCACCGGCTGAAGCAGCCGAACGAGCCAAAAAGAAACCACCCCCGGCAAAGCCGAGCATTCCCACAACCCATACTGCGGCCAACCAACGGCGTATCATCGGCCACTTACCTGTCTTGCCCGGGGCGCAAAAACCGATCGGCTGTGGGGTAGTTTCACCCGTTCACCGTCGGCGATTCGCGCTTCGCTTCGAGCAAGGGCAGCCTTGGTTTCGCGTAGCGCATGTTCGGTTTCTGAGAGCATGGCCTCAGCTCGGGCTAGCGAATCACGGAGGGTCTCGTTCTCTGCAAAAAGACCAAGATCCGGACGAACCAAAATCCGTTCGCTCTCTAGCACTGCGGTCCCCGTGGTGGCCCCTTTGGCTTGCACGGGCGCTTCATTCGGGGTGGCCATTACGTAGAGGCTGCGTTTTGAACGGTAACCCAAGGCGAAGGAAAAGATGCCGTTTACGAAAAGGAGGGCCGATACAAGCCAGGGGAGCCAAGCCAATTGCATGGTCACGCAAAGTAGTGCCTTTCACCCCCAAATGACAAGTGGTTCAGCACTGAAATCGCCTTCAATGATTCTTTTGACCCTACCTGAGCAGGGAAGTACCGAATCAACCCACCTCGCCACAATCTCACGGAACGTGATATTGGTGCAGGAACGCGCAATTCATTGCCATGTGTTTTTAACTCGCTTCCCTGCACCATTGCGGATTTCACGCGAAATCACATGGCAATTATTTGCGCGAACACGCACTAGAGCGAGTCAACAAATTGGGTAAGCGTGGCCTCTGCGGGAGAGCCGGGCCTCAGGAGCGCCCACCCATGTCCGCCGGTGGCGAACACCACGGCTTGATGATCCGGAGAGTTGATGGCACCCCGATCAAGACTCTTTGCCGACGACACCGCACCGCCATCGTCACTTGCTGCGAAGAAACGCGCGGGGATACGGAGCTTTGGCGCCGCGGTTTTAGCGTTCTGACCTTTGAAGTTTGTGGGTGCTGAAACAGCAACGATTCCGTCGACGGGCGGATTGATGAATGCACCAGCAACTACTACCGCGCTTCCACCCATCGAGGCGCCAACCAGAACGATCTTGCCGGCCCCGTTCGTTCGCAACGAGTTGACCGCGGCGGCAATATCGTTTCGGTATGCGAACGCCGTTGTGCCTTTAGCGCGCTGTGACGTGCCGTAGCCGCGCAGATCAATCGACATCACCCGATACTTCTTGGCCAGGGCAGTAGCTTCGGCCGCCCACCCGCAATGGTCCTGATTGACCTGATGGACCAACACAATGGCCGTCGTGCCCGCCGAACCTTGCTTGGGGTCCTGTTGGCCTTGCTTCTGTTCCTGCTTCTGACCCTGCTTCTGACCCTGAGCCACGTTTGGGCCTTGGGAGAAGGTGGCAATGGCAACCCCGTCGAGCGTGGTCAGTACATTCTTCGTTACG
This sequence comes from Acidimicrobiia bacterium, assembly GCA_043718695.1. GTDB lineage: Bacteria > Actinomycetota > Acidimicrobiia > Acidimicrobiales > JANYDT01 > JANMZO01. Next base: position 3,088 of record JAYSVF010000324.1, read on the forward strand.
CCAGCGCCATCACAGCCCGTTCCTTGAGCCGCAGCGATCCTTTTCGGGGCGACCACCGCGAACACGCCGCCAAGCACCACAAGGAAACACAACAGGGCGATACGCAACGAGGAGCGACGGCTAGAGACCTGTCTGATTTGAGACTTCGTGCGCAAGTACCGGAGCAAGCGTGTTGTTCCTTCCACTGCTCGGTCTTCTCGTATTAGGAGAGTGTTGAACAATGCGACCTAGGCAAATCTTCTAGTTGCGGCTGAGCATCCGGCGGTTTTTGATTTTCGATTTGATGTAATCGCGGTTCATGAGCGCAATCCAGTCGATGGAGATTGACTTGGGGCAGGCCTCTTGGCATTCGCCGTGATTGGTGCACGAGCCGAAGTATTGCTCCATCGTTTCCACCATGGCTTCGGTGCGCTTGTAACGCTCTGCTTGACCCTGTGGGAGCAGGTTAAGGTGTGCGATTTTCGCTGAGGTGAACAGTGATGCGGCACCGTTGGGGCATGCAGCAACACAGGCGCCGCAACCGATACAGGCGGCGGCGTCCATCGAGGCATCGGCAACGGGTTTAGGAATCGGAATCAGGTTGGCATCGGGTGCTGATCCAGCTGCTGCGGTGATGTATCCACCGGCTTCGATAATGCGATCGAATGCCGAGCGGTCAACCATCAAGTCTTTGATGATTGGGAACGCGGTTGCGCGCCACGGTTCGATGGTTACCGTCTGTCCATCGTGGAACTTGCGCATGTGGAGTTGACAGGTTGCGGTTGCTCCCTCAGGACCGTGAGCCTGGCCATTAATCATGAGTGAACACGTGCCGCAGATACCTTCACGGCAATCGTGGTCAAAGGTAATTGGGGCCTTGTTCTCATCGTTGAGACGCTCGTTGACAATGTCGAGCATTTCGAGAAACGACGCGTCGGTAGACACGTTTGGTGCCGCATACGTTTCAAAAGCACCGGTGGCGTTTGGCCCATTTTGGCGCCAAACGTTGAGGGTCAAGTTGATGGTTTCGCCGTGGTGAACAGCGGGTGGTCGGCCATCAAAGGCGTCCATTAATGGATCCATGGTTGCAGTCATTTGTGGTTTCTTTCTCTACGAACTATTTGTAGCTACGAACGCTGGGCTTGACGTATTCAAACGTCAACGGTTCGCGCACTTCAACTTCTGCCTTGAGTGCCTCACCCTGCCATTCCCACGCCGAAACGTGGCTCCAGTTTTCGTCGTCACGGGCCGCTTCGCCTTCTGGCGTTGCGTGCTCCACGCGGAAGTGACCGCCGCAGCTTTCTTCCCGGTTGAGCGCATCCTGGCACATGAGGTATCCAAGCTGGAAGAAATCGTCGACACGGGCCGCACGTTCCAGTGATTGGTTCGTGGACATATCATCACCGAGTACACGCAGATCGGTTTTGAATTCTTCGTAGAGACCGGGAATAGTGGCCATGGCTTTGGTGAGTGAAGCGTTGGAGCGTTCCATGCCACAGTTGTCCCACATGATTTTGCCGAGTTCGCGGTGGAAGTGATCCACGCTCTTGGTGCCCTTGATGGACAGGTACCCGCGGTAACGCTCAGTGGCGGCCAACTCGGCGGCTTTGAATGCGGCGTGGTTGGTGTCGACGGGCTTCTGGTTCAGTTGTGGAGCGAGATAATCACCGATTGTGTAGGGCAGAACGAAGTAGCCGTCGGCCAGGCCTTGCATGAGTGCCGAGGCGCCCAACCGGTTGGCACCGTGATCGGAGAAGTTTGCTTCGCCCAGTGCGTAGAGGCCGGGGATGTTGGTTTGTAGGTTGTAGTCAACCCACAATCCACCCATTGTGTAGTGCACAGCCGGGTAGATACGCATCGGGGTTTTGAATGGATCTTCGCCGGTGATGCGCTCGTACATTTCGAACAGATTGTCGTAACGCTCCTGCACCTTTTCGCGACCCAAACGGGCGAGTGAAGCGCCGAAGTCGAGGTACACGCCGTTCTTCAGTGGACCGACACCTTGTTGCGCGTCGACCACGGTTTTGGCGTTACGTGAAGCAACGTCGCGAGGTACCAAGTTGCCGAAGGCGGGGTACTTGCGTTCGAGGAAGTAATCGCGCTCGTCTTCGGGGATCTGATCGGCGGTGCGGGTTTCGTCGTTGCGCTTTGGTACCCAAATACGGCCGTCGTTGCGAAGCGATTCGCTCATCAGGGTGAGCTTGGATTGGAACTCATCGGAGCTCGGAATACACGTGGGGTGAATCTGGGTAAAGCAAGGGTTGGCGAACAGTGCGCCTTGGCGGTGAGCTCGCCATGCAGCCGTCACGTTGGAAGCCATGGCGTTGGTGGAGAGGTAGAACACGTTGCCGTATCCACCGGTTGCCAACACGACCGCGTGGGCCGAGTGGGAGCTGAGTTCGCCGGTGCGTAGATCGCGGGCCACGATGCCTGCAGCAACGCCATCAACCTTGACGACTTCAACCATTTCGGAGCGGTTGTAGAGCTTGACCTGGCCGGTATGAATCTGGGCAGCGAGCTGCTGGTAAGCACCGAGAAGGAGCTGCTGGCCCGTCTGACCGCGAGCGTAGAAGGTGCGGGAAACTTGGGCGCCACCGAAGGAACGGTTATCGAGCAGGCCACCGTATTCACGGGCGAAGGGCACACCGGTTGCTACCGATTGGTCGATGATGTCGACGCTTACCTGGGCCAGGCGGTACACGTTGGATTCACGGGAGCGAAAGTCGCCACCCTTGACCGTGTCGTAAAACAACCGATGAATGGAGTCACCGTCGCCGTGGTAGTTCTTGGCGGCGTTGATGCCACCTTGGGCGGCGATGGAGTGGGCGCGGCGTGGGGTGTCGTGAAAGGTAAAGATCTTTACGTTGTAACCAAGTCCGGCGAGGGTTGCTGCAGCTGATGCACCTGCCAGGCCGGAGCCGACGACGATCACATCAAACTTGCGCTTGTTCGCCGGGTTGACGAGCTTGACGCTGAACTTGTGGTTATCCCAACGGCTCTCAATGGGGCCGGTTGGGGTCTTTGAATCAAGTGTGCGGGTTTGCGTGCTCACGATGTTCACCTATGTGCTTTTGCTCGGGGGCTTGGGACTGCGTGCTTCGGGGCTGCGTGGTGTTGCGTGGTTTTGCTTGTGCGTGTTCTGCTGCGGGCATACATCTGGGTCCCTCACGGGCACAGCTATGTCGCAGGCTCGCTCGAACGTTGGTGTTAGCTACCAACAACGCCGAGGAGCACGGCAACCGGGAACGAAATGTTTCCGGCCACGATGATCCCGGCAAGACCGATGGCGGCTGATTTGCGGGCCTTGTTGAAACGTGGGTTATTGACACCCAAAGACTGAAAGAAGCTCCATGCACCATGGAACAAGTGGGTGCCTAATGCCAAGTTGGCCAGGATGTACCAGATCGCTACGAGCGGGCGGCTGAGGCTGGAATCGATGTTGTTGTACACCTCGCCACGCTTCCAATCGCTGCCAGCGAATCCGCCAACACCCCACGTGAGGTCAGCTAGATGGAACAGCAGAAAGGCGAAGAAAATCATGCCCGAATAGCGCATGGTACGGCTGGCGAAGTTGGCGGCCACGTAATCGCGCTTCGATTGGTAGTTCGTGGTGCGGGCTTTACGGTTCATCACGGTCAGGCTGAATGCGGCATGCATGTGAAGGGCAAACATGGCGATGAGGCCTAACCGCAAGATCCACAACAGCACGGTGCGAGGCAGGATCGGCTCGCCGAGTTCACGGAGAAACTCGCCGTATTCGTCGATATGGTAGGCATATTCAGAGGTTGCTGGCATGGCGCCGAGGTACATCTTGAGGTTGCCAAGCATGTGTCCAAAGACGAACAGGATCAGGCCTACTCCGGTGACCGCCATCACGTACTTTTTACCGATGGCTGAGCGGTAAAGCTCAACGGCAAAGGGAGTCTTACGGCGCGCGCCACCTGCGGTGAGCGAAACGTTTGCCATGGGTGTTCCTCCAGCGCAAAAACTGCGCAAGTGATGGGGTTATCGTTTTTAGTGAAGTTGGCGCTACCCATCTTCTGAATCAGAGATAAGGCTACTTCCCCGCACCCTTAACTACAAGGTCGGATCATTCCTGAATTACACGAAGCGAGCCCGGTAGCGGTTGGTGGCGGTCGCTTCGGGATGTTCGAAGGTGAGGTCGAGGAAGATTTCGGTAACTGGATCGGGGTCGAAGCCGATCAGCCCCTCATCTGTGGGGGGTACCTCGATAGCGCGCGCCGGTGCGCCTGATGCCATTGAGGCTTTTGCGTGTGCCTTGGCCGCGGGATGAGCGGGGGAGGGCACGAGGAGGTTTACCGCACCAACTCTCACGCAGGTGTCTGCCCCCACGTCACCTTGCCAACGCCATGAATGTTCGCCACCGGGCCAGTGCAATCGCGCCGACGTAATCCCACCGCGCAATGCGTGACGAAGATCGGAAACCACGTGCACGTCGAGGGCGAAGGCATCGCCCACGGTGACCACTTCGGGTAACCGGTCGGCCACAACAATCACGGGATTGCAGGCTTCGCTGACGGCTTCGAATGCCAATTTTGGTGCACGATCGTGGCCGAGGATTGACCAGGTAACGGCGGGGTGATCAAGCGCATCGGCGAGACTGAAAAGTGCGAATCCGCCATTGGGTTTGTACTTGATGCGCCGGATTTCTTCGATCGCCCGCCTGAGTAGTTCCGCTTGGTAAACCTGAGTGGCGTGTTTCCATTGTTCGAAGGTTTCGTAGTGAGCGGGCGGTACGTGGCGGTCGAAGAACGTTTTTTGCAACGAGTGATTTCTGCCGAGGTTCGTCCAATCGAGATTGGGCCACCGGCTTGGTTCGCAAAAGTCTGCACGCGTAGGAATTGCCTGGGCGCCGAACTCGGAAACGAAACGAGCCATGCGGGGGAAGCGTCCGAAGAACTTGGGGAGGTCGCGTTCTTTGCCGTGATACCAACCGAAGTACAAATGCGAATCGGTGCCTCCACTTAACGGGCCGGGAAGAATTCCGGAATGCGCAGTAACCGGACGTGAAGGATCGGCAGTACTAAGTGCACGGTGTATTCCAAAATCGAGAACCGATTTGTTCCAGGTTGGCAGTTCTTGTAGCGCCATGTACTTCGTGGCCATTTCCGCGAGGCGTTTGGGCGAACCATTCAAATCTGCTGGATCAAGATCGATGGCGAGGGGTTCGTTGTGCCCGCACCAGGTGATCACGCTGGGGTGGTGACCGAGCAAATCAACGGCTTCTCGAGCCTGGCGCACGGCTTGTTTGCGGACCGAGCGTGCGTAGCCCCATTGCAAGGGCATGTCTTGCCAAATGCACATGCCTAATTCGTCGGCCGCATCGTAAATTGCCGGGTGCGAGATATGGGCGTGCAAGCGGATCAGATTGAGCCCAGCCTCTTTGGCTAAAGCTATGTCATGCGCCAACTCGGTAGAGGTCGCCTCACCAATCGCCATTCTCGTCGGCCCAAGGTTTGCGCCTTTGAGATGGAGCCGTTCACCGTTTATTTCGAAGATGTAGTTCTTCATCCGAACTTGGCGCAGGCCGATGCGAAGCTGGCGTGCATCGGAAATTTCGTCGTCGCCGTTGCTGTTATTTACGACCACCGCAACGTTAAGATCCGTTATCGTAGGTGTACCTAGGGAATGGGGCCACCACAGTTTTGGACGCTCAACGGTTACTCGCCACTCGATACGATTGTCGCCCTTGGCTACTCGATGTTCGGCCTCATTGAGGGTTCCGCCGATGTTGGTGCGCAGCGTGATGGTTTGCTGTTCCGTGGCATTCACCACGACACGCAGCAACACTTCAGCTCGTTCAGTGGAGGCCTCGGTGCACACGGCGCGGAAGTGGCTGATCCGAACCGGTCCGGATTCTTCGATGGTTACCGGTTGCCAGATGCCGCCCGGATTCCAATCGGGGTGAATGCAATCCCAATGTTGGAACACGCCAGTGAGATTTCGTTTCGATTTGCGATCATGTTGTGGTGCGCAGGTGACCTCAACCGCGAGGGTGTGATCGGCTACTTCGGTTCCGCCAGCGCCGAGCCCATTGGTGATTTCGAATTCATGGGGACAGAAGTAACCCTCGGTATCGCCGATATAGGTGCCATCGAGCCACACGTCACTTTGGTAAAACACCCCAGCAAACCGCAACCATGAACGACGGCCCGCCAGCGGTTGCGCCGCGGTAAACGTCGTTCTGAGAAGTAACGGTGCGTCATTCTCGGCGAACGCCGTGTTTGATCGCCAATGCCCCGGAACTTTGATGGTGTTCCAACCAGCCGAATCGAAGGCAGGATCGGTAAACACCCGTCGTAACTCATCATTGGCAACGTGCGCTTGCCAGCTCCCACCCAAATCAATCATTGCTACTCAGGCTAACCAAGTACCGATCAAAACTGGCGTCAACCCGAGGAACCCGAAGTTGGCACCCAGCCCGAAACTCGAGCGCCCTCGGCCGACCACCATTCGACCTCGATGCTGCCGCCACGAAACTCGGGGTTACCGCCGCAGCGCTCGAAGCCGCACTCCCAACTCCTCCCGGGTGAGTCACGCTCACAGCAATTGGGTTTCCGAAACTCGATAAGGGACGACGGTCTCCGGGCCTCATGGGCTCCTCGTGGTTTCAAGAGGTTTGGGCGGTTTCATTGGTGATTGTTTCGCAGTACTCCCAAAGTTCGCGTTCACGCTTCGGGTCGAATGAGTCTTTGCTGGCTTTGGTGAGTTTGCCGATTTCTATGTACTCATTGCGAGCACTGGGGTGCTCGTCGCCAAGCGTGAGTCGAGCGAGTCGCTCGGCACTATTGGCGGTTGACGAAACACCGGGCAGGATCTTCAAAACAGGCATCACGTTGTTCCAGGCCCATTGTTTGAATGACGGAAGGTCGCGGGCGAGGCCGGTGCCAGGCATCAATCCCGGGTCATAGATGTTGACCCGCATAGCCATCGGCCAGCGTCGGTTCAATTCGTGGACCAGATAATTCACACCGAGTTTTGAAGTTGAATATGCACACTGCCCGGCTTTGGCAGAGTCTTCACTTGGCAGCAATGGCTGGGCAAGGGCAGCCGGTTCCTGCCATTGAGGCGCTGCGACCATGGTTCTGGTGATTGGATCACCGAAATGAGTACCGCTGCCAACAATTACTACGTGTGCATGGTCTCTCAATTGCGGCCGGAGTAGCTGGAGCAGTAAATGATTCCCAACAACGTTGACACCGAATGTTGTTTCGAGACCGTCTGTTGTAATGCTTGTTCGACCACCCATTTGGATTCCGGCGTTAGCCACAACCGCGCTGATGGCGCCCAGGTTCGTGTCACTGATCATGCAGGCAACTCTTTTGGCGGCGGCTCGAACCGACGCAAACGATGAAAGGTTGAGGGTTACACACTCAACCACCGGCGCTCCTGCGCTTCGGACAAGTTGCGCAACCCCGGCTAATTCATCAGCATTTCGTCCCAGGAGGAGCAATCGCACCCTTCGACGAGCCAGTGTCAACGCGAGGTCTTTGCCGAGGCCGCGGGTTGGTCCGGTGATTAGAACGAGCGGAGTGATGTCAGTTGCTGTCATGACCTCATCATAGTGATGTCGGTAGCTGACATCAACTAGTATTTGGAGGTGAGCAGATGGGTGCCGGACTCGGCAGGTCGAATGCGTGACGCGGCGTTCGGGCTGTTCGCCAAGGCAGGGTTTGCCAACGTGACCGTTGAGGAAATCAGTGCAGCGGCTGGGGTGACGGAGCGGACATTCTTCCGACACTTCCCGACCAAAGAAGACGTCCTCTTCTCCGATGGTGAAGCAATTGTGCAGGAGTTGATCGCAGCGGTGCGTTCGGTCCCATCCTCTGCAAACGGAATGGGAATGATCCGCATGGCCGTGAAAACACTCGCTGCTTCCTTCGACTCCGATAGAGATCACCATCGCCTCCGTTCAGGAATCATTAACGGCTATCCGGCTCTTCATGAGCGCGAGTTGCTGAAACAACATCACATTGCTGCCGCCATTGCCGATGAGCTGATTGCTCGGAACGTCTCTCGGGATCGAGCCATGACGATGGCCGGCGTTGGGCTCGTTGTTTTTCAGGTTGCCTATCGATCATGGACTACCGATAACACCAACTTAACGCTTGCTACTCGGATCGAACGAGGCCTGGAGCACCTTGGATCAGATCTTGGGAACCAGGCTGTACGTCCCGGCGAGCAGCAACTCCCTAAGCCCCGGACCTCGTCCTGAGACGACAGTGACCGGGTCCCAGCTAGCCCGCACGCTCCGCACCCAACGGCAACCATGCTCAGGGCATGACTCATCGCGTTCGGCAGAATCAACGCAACAGGCACATCCCTGAATCGATCGATCAAACAGTTATTCGTTTCCGAGATGGACTATTTGGTCGGCAACTCGCAGTAGACGATCGTCATGCGTTGACACGATAACGGTTCGGTGTTGCTCGGCCATCACTTTAAGAAGCGCGCATACATCATTGACGGATGAACCGTCGAGATGAGCGGTTGGTTCATCGGCCAATACCACCGAAGGGCTTGTTGACAGAGCGCGGGCCACCGCAACTCTCTGCTGCTGACCACCGGAAAGCTGATTTGGACGGCAATGCAGTACGTCACCTAAGCCGAGTCCTTGAAGCTGGCCAGTCGCTATTTCCAATGCACGCTTACGACTGACGCCGGCAAAGGCCAGAGGTACCGCGACGTTGTCACGAGCGCTCAAGCTCGCTATCAAGTTGTACGCCTGGTGAACCACTCCGACATGATTTCTTCGGTAATCATCCAACGGCTTCGAAACAAGTCGTGTCACCTCTATTCCGCCCAACCACACCTTTCCTGATTCCGGTCGAAGCATGCCGGCTATGCAAGAAAGAATCGAGGTCTTGCCTGACCCAGAGCGACCAACGAGTGCGGTAATGCGACTTGACGGTGCGTACAACGTAAAGTCTCGCACCGGGGTTGCCTGTCGTTGGCCCCTTTTGTAGGTGATCGTAAGGTTTGTTACGTGCACATCACGTCCGCCTGCGAGGTGTTGCGCCTCTTCAGCGTTGTAACCATGCTGCGACGTTGTTGAATGCCCGTTCGCGGAGGGTGAACCGACGATCGATGGCGATGAAGTTCCGCCAGCAGAATCTGGTGAGAGTGGATCAAGACTGAGCAAAGTTTTCACGGTTAGCTCCCAAAGGCTAGGGCGGGTTGGATGGAGAACATTCGTTTCGCTGCTCCGATACTGGCCAAAAGACCGATCGTGATGGCAACGAGAGGCAGCAAAAGAAATGCAGACAGAGGTATCTCGGCTTGCAGGGGAAAGAGCGGGGCAAGTGCCGCCGCGAGGGCGGAACCAACGAAAGCGCTTGTGAGGCCGAGTACCGCGGCTTGCACCGCGAGGCTTCCCACCAGCGAAGACGATTTCGCTCCCATGCCTTTGAGCACGGCGAAGTCTTTGCTTCGCTCTAAAGCGCTGAGGTACATCACCGATCCAACGATTAGTGCAGCGACGAGCCAAAGTAGTGAGCGAACTAAAGCAATCGTCTTCTGGGCGTTAACAACCGGACGTAACCCATCGATTTTTGCCTCGCTATTGGTGAGAACTTTTGTCCCGGGTGGCGCAACGATCGTGCGGTCCACGACTACTGCAGTGGCAAGATCGCGTCCACCGAAAGCCAACAGCTGGGCGTCGGCTAATGCTACGTAGGCGTTGGGTACTCCGGCGAGCAGCCTGGCCCCGCGAACCTTTCCAACGATCGTGAAGGTCTTTCCGCCAAGAACAACAGGATCCCCAATTTCCAGTCCCAAGGTTGTGTCCACAACGGCCTGTCCTTTTCCGGATAGGGCATTCCCGTCGTGAACAATGGGGGAGCCCAGTCTCAGCGGTTCCACCCCAACAAGATTGACGTGCTCGTGAGTTCCTATCCGATGCCGGTTCTGGTCAAGCACGCTTTGGCGCCCAAACAGGATCGGTGCAGCGTGATCCTGCCCGACCTGATCAACAATCGCTCTAACCTTCGCAGCATTCAATGGCGAGGGTTGTAGGAACGGTCCGGTCCCGCCAGAATCGAGTACCCATCCGGTGGCCCGTGCCAACCTTACGGTGCGCTCTGACTCATTGTCGAAACCTGCCGACAGGCCCGACATGACGAGGGCGAGAGCGAGGACTACCGAGGCGCCGAGCACCGCGATCACCACTCGACGGGTTCGCCATTGCAAATCCTTCAATGCGATTCTGATCATGCTCTCAGTGTGGGGCATTGCCTCTGGCACGGGTATCCGTGAGATCACCGATTTTTATCAACGAGCTTGATGTACTGATGCATCGATTGATCGCCCGGCGGGTACTGGTTGCGACTGGTCTGGTCGACGAGCTTCCCGACATCGACGGTCTTGCGCAGCATTGGGGTACCGACGTAATCCACTGCCCGTTTTGTCACGGTTACGAAGTTCGCGATCAACGTATCGTGCAAATGTACCTCAATAATTATTGACTCACTACTGGTTGATAGATATAGTCGAGAGGTGATCAAAACAAGCCTGTCCTCCGAACTCGGTCAGCGAGCGCAACGCCACGCAGCGCTCGCCGATCCAGGCCGTCTCGCCGTTGTAGACGAGCTCCTGATTTCGGACCGGACACCTAGCGAACTCGGACGACTCATCGGAGCACCGTCAAACCTGCTCGCTCATCACCTCGATACCCTTGAAACCGCTGGGCTGATCGGACGTTCCCGCTCAAGCGGTGACGCACGACGACGCTACGTTTACGCCATATACGACAACCTGCCCGGCTTGACTACAGGCCCCCGACTGTTGCCGCAAGCAGCGTTGTTCGTGTGCACCCAAAACTCCGCGCGATCTCAACTCGCCGCAGCCTTATGGACATCAATTACCGGCGAACCCGCTCAGAGCGCAGGGACCCATCCGGCCGAACGCGTCCACAAGCTCGCCGTGTCCGCTGCCCGCCGCGCCGGCTTCACCATCGGCGACACCACTCCATGTCACCTTGACACCGTCGCCCCCCGACCGGCGCTCACCATCACAGTCTGTGACCAAGTCCACGAAGAACTCGACCCGCCCGCCGACTGGCTCCACTGGTCACTGCCCGATCCTGCCGCCGATGGTCACGCTGCAGCATTCGATTCCAGCATCCGTGCTATCCGCCGACGAATCACCTCGCTGGTTAGCTCAGTTGTGGCATGAGCATCCACCGGGTGGTTCTCGGCCGCAAACTCACTGCCGGAGCGCTGATTTCTTTTCTTGACCCCATCGACCAATTACGAACCACCCTCGAAACCTTCGCCACAACCAAGGAGCAATACTGATGGACCGCAACGAACACTTCCACCTCGAACGACGTGCCGCAATCGCCCGCGCGGTGATCAACATCGCCCGCGACCACGACGATCACTTTTCGACCGACATGATCGAAGAGATCGTCACCGAGTCCTATGACCGACTCGCCGCTAACGCAACGATCACGCAGTTCCTTGGAAACCTTGCCGAGAAACTTGCTCGCAAACGCCTCCGCGCGATCGCCAAACTCGACGGTTCCGCACCCGACAGCCGCCCTGCCGTATTGTTTCTCTGCGTTCACAATGCCGGGCGATCGCAAATGGCCCTCGGCTGGCTGACCCATATCGGCGGTGATCGTGTCGTTGGCTACTCCGGTGGTTCCGAGCCCGCTAGCGAAATTAACCCTGTCGCTATCGCCGCAATGGCAGAAGTCGGCATCGATATCTCCGCTGAGTTTCCCAAACCCTGGACCGATGACATCGTCCGCGCCACCGATGTCGTCGTCCTCATGGGGTGCGGCGACGCATGCCCCGTCTATCCCGGCAAACGGTACGTCGAATGGACCCTCGATGACCCCGCCGGGCAAGATCTCGACGCTGTCCGACACGTCCGCGACAATGTCCGCGCCCACGTCGAACAACTCCTCATTGAACTCAACATCACAACACCCGCCTGACCCCACCACGAGCATGATTTGCCAGCACCCGTAAATATTGTTCTTCCTAGAACGTCTTTCTTGGAGTCGTGTGGGTGCGAGCCCTTCATCACTCCTGAAACGTTTGCTGCGTGAGTTGTTCGGAGACGCTACGTACGCATGCAAGATTCATGGGCCAACAACGCCATCGTCGACGTCTGAACATAAAAAGGTCCCAGCTTGACAACTGCCCACTGCACTGCGCCGGTAGTCTGCGGTGTCGTGCCCCTGTCGGTCTTGAACGAAGTGTGCGCGACGAGCCCGGTACTTTGGCACGCATTCAAGAATCAGAGTTGTGTTCTGAACCTCGACATCGACACCATGTCCTTCGGTTCGCCGTCGACGAGTTCCCATCTTCGGAGCAGTCCCTCCGAAGTGAAGCCTGCTGATTCGGCTGTGCGAATCGAGCCAAGATTCCAGGGCTCGACATAGGCAGTCAGGCGATGAATCGGGAGGACCTCAAAGGCCCACGTGCTGGCAAGCTCAAGAGCTCGCCCCGCAAGCCCATGGCCCCTTGCAGAGAGTCCAACCCAGTAGCCAACAGTTGCTCGACCTTTTGAAAGATCGGCGATCCAGACGCCGATTTGTCCGACAGCTCGGGTTCCATCCGGTGTGCATATTGCAAATGAAAAGCCCTCACCAGATTTGACCCGACTGTGTTGCCGGTCGATATAGGCAAGAGCATCCTGCTCGCTGTCGACGGTTGGAACTGTCGTGATCTTTGGAATCAACGCGTCCTTCGAGGCCCCCATGATTACCGCCGTGTCCGAGAACGAAAACGACCGGAGAAGTACATAATCGTCGCGGAGTGTAGGAAGTTCGTTGATCACTTTCCAACAATGCCATACCGAACGGCACGATCCCTGGAGATACTTTGCTCATCATCTGACTCCATACTTCGACCCAAGTCGCACCAGCACGGCAAGCGCTGGCCGAAGGGCGACTCCCCACGAACCTGGTTACGCGTTGTACCTTGGAGGCGCTCGATATCACGCAGCGATTAGCACGCCGAAATAATCGATGCGCCGCCCTGCTTCGGCCCATTCGCAGCGGTCTCGTGACCGCCCTCTCGCGCCGGTTACGAGCAGTTCGAGGAATCGCGGCGGCTGAGCTGAGTGTCGTGCAAAGCGGACACGCTCCGGCGCACCTGTCGGTTGGCTTCTGCCGTACACGGAGTCGTCGTCCCGTCTCCATGCTTCATCGCTCGATCGGCCCCTCTTCCGTCGGGGTGACGCTGTACAGCGACGCCGTTCTACCGCTATCGCGCCACACCAGCACAGCAGCGACAAGCGATACGACGCCCCCGGCCGCCAGCTGTGACGGATAGGAGCCCGAGAACAGTTCGGTGAACAGGAACATCATGCCGAGGACGATCTTGATGTTGCAGGCAAGGAAGTAGCTGTAGTCGAGGTGTAGCCACATCAGGATCACGAGGTGCGCCCCGTCGGCGATCAGCAGGCTCGCCGGTAGTGCCTCCGGCTGTGTGTTGCGGAGGAAGAACAACGAGGGCAGTACGGCGAGCTCGGTGAGGGTAGCGATCCCTGCGAGGGCGGCGAAACGTGGGTGGCCGAGCAGTTTCGCCCCTTGGAGCCGGGCGAACAGGACGCCGAGGAACGGCACGGACAGTCCCGCGTAGAGCACCCACTCCACACGCGCGTTCGGGAACAGCAGGCAGAAAAGTGCGCCACCCAACCAAAAGCAGGTGCCAGCCAACATGAACGCGCTGCCCCGCGAGCCTCTGAGATGTAGCGAAACTGGTCGGGCTCGACGCCCAACTCGGAAAGATCGGATACCTTCGGCAAGAACGGGATCCGCATTGGCCGATCGTACGCAACCTGAGCACCCCCCCGCTCCCACGCCACCTCGATGTGCCGAAACCAGAGCATCCGATAAACCGGTTGGTAGCTCGACACCCAAGTGATTCGCCCGCGCGGGTTCGGCCCAATCGGCGTGCCCTCGTTTGGTGTCCACTGTTGGTCGCCGACCTGAAATCGACTTGACTCGATATAGACTTTGATCTATTGTGATGGCATGGCTTGGGAGGTCAACACCACAGACTCTTTCGTGGAGTGGTATTCCTCGCTGACTGAACCTGAACAAGACGAGATCGTTGCGATCGTTGAACTTCTTGGCGAACATGGCCCTGAACTCGATCGGCCTTACGCCGACCGGATTAAGGGCTCCGCGATCCACAATATGAAAGAACTTCGACCGCGAGGGATCGCCAAGCACTTTCGAGTGTTGTTCGTGTTCGATCCCCGTCGCGAGGCCATTCTTCTAACCGGTGGGGACAAGAGTGGTCAATGGGACACCTGGTACGTCACAGCGATCCCGCTCGCCGAGCAACTGTATGGCGAGTACCTCGATGAGCTCCGCTCGAAGGTCTAATCGACCCGAACGATCAGTGAAAGGAAACAACATGGGACACCGAAAATTCAATGACGTCATTGGAGACATCAACGCGGAGCGCCGAAGCCGTATTGATGCCATCAAAGACGATGCCCGCGCTGATGCCGTCGCGTTTAATCTTGCCGAGCTTCGCCGTCACCGTCAGCTCACTCAAGTCGAGCTCGCCGAGCGGCTCGAGCGAGCGCAGGCTTCAGTCTCTGCGATGGAGACAGCGGACGATAACTTGCTCTCAACGGTGCGTTCCGTTGTTGAGAGCATGGGCGGTCGACTTGAACTCGTAGCGGTCTTCGACGACGAACGAATCGCCATAGCCACGCGGTAACAGAAGGAACACAAAACGCCTTCGCTAACTGCCCGATAACGACGCTCGATAGTTCGCAGAAGGGACTAACCCTGCGCGCGGCATACCGGCCCGATTGCGTGCGGTCCGGAGCGCTGCGGTACGCCGGGAATGTACTGGCAGGAAGCTACCGTTCGCTGATGGGATCGCCTGGCCCGGCTCGAGCGGGGCGCAGAAGCCGCACGTTCGGCGATTTCTCTGGAGCGCTCGCGTTCGCCGAGGGTGACGGACGGACTGCTTAGTCGCAGACCGCGAGCAGGCTCGCTCCGTCGGCTTTCGACACCAGCAAGATGAGCTGCTCGATGTTCCGAATCTGGCTCTCGGTGAGTACTGAGCACGATCGGTGGAGGTTCTGGATGAAGGTCGCCACCTTGTCGGTAGGGACGATCCAATCAGATGAGTACGAGCCTTGGATGCCGAGTTCCCGCAATGTCGGCTCCATCACACTCGCAACGGTTCGATAGTCGCGATCATCGAGACCGCCGATGTACCGACCGTCGGCGGGCAAGTCTTCAGGCCACGGTCTGAGATCGCGGAAGGCGTAGAAATTGAGCACTCGAAGAATCCTCACACACGAGCGAACAGTGTCTGGTCGACGGAATATTCAACCGAGCACACTCTTGTCGGGGCACTTGAGACAACCGCTCGATACCCCGCCGTCGGCCGCCGACCGGCCGCACTACTTCGAAGCCTCTTTGTGTCAAGTCTGATTTTTGAGTGTTGCCTGGGCGCGTTGAAGAGACTTTTGGTGGCGAAGTTTGATTGCTGGTCGTAGTGTTGTTGGTGGGTCCGGGAAGTGACTTCTCCGAAGAGCCGACTGTCAGGATGCGAGGTTGGTCACGCTGGAGGTGTAGTCGTTCCTGAGTGTCCTCCCGGGCCCACCTTGACTCGTTTCGCGTCGGTGATCATGGTGCGATACACGACGTCAGAAATTTGTCGCTTCAGAGCGCGGAGTGCTTCTTTGGTGTTCTTTCCTTCAGCGCGCTTACGGTCGTAGTAGATGCGCCCGCGGCATGGGTAACGAAGTTGCGAAACCGCGATGATGTGGAGCGCGAAGTTGAGTTGCCGGTTCCCACGTTGGTTGAGTCGATGCCGTTTTCGTTCTCCCGACGACGCTTCGATTGGTGCAGTTGCGTTATACGACGCAAAGTTCGCTGCACTCGCGAACCGCGAGATGTCACTGGTGTGTCCAATGATGATCGCTGCGACAATTGGACCGCATCCGCGGATCTCGGTGAGCGTCGTACCTGACGCGTCGACTGCTTGAACAAGGCGCTTTCGTGTTGCTTTGAGTTGCAGGTCGTAGTGGGTGATATCGGCAACGAGTTCACGCGTTGACGCAACACGTAAAGCCATGGTGTGGTCCGCGATTTCGATGCGGTCAAGAATGGTATTTGCCCTGCTCATAAGGTATTCGCCAGGTAAACCACCAGGGTGAAGCTCAAGCAAAAGCGCATGAACACGACAGGCGGCCTGGTTCCGCAAACGAGCAAGATCGCGGTGACGTTTCGCCGTGAGTTTTAACACTTTCGCGCGATCGTCGCAGCGAACTGCTTGCAATGATGGTTGACGCAACGCGGTGATGGCAACAGATCGAGCATCGTTCGGGTCGTTCTTTTGCGAACGCGTCGAACCGAGGAGTCTTGTGCGTGCCGATAGTGCTGGTGGCACATCAATTACGCGTTCACCACAAGCAACGAATTGTTGTGCAAGGAGATAGCCCAGACCGTTCGCCGACTCAACAGCCCAGACTCGTTCATCAAATTTCTCAGCCCATGATCTGAGACGTTGTGCCTGCGCTCGAGAAGTGCGAGTTGTCATCTCGCTAAGAACAGTTTCGTGTTCGTCGATAGCAACCGCAGTGTGTGAAGCTTTGTGTGGATCAATCCCAATAGTTATCATGTGAACTTACCTTTCGGTTGGATAGGGAACCGAGGTGGGCAGTCCTGATTTGGGTCGATGAGCTCGCGCCTCTTTCGAGCCACACCTCAGTCAGAACACCGGCCAGTGGACACTTCGAAGTAAGGTCAACCGGTGAAGGCGACAGGCCCAATATTGAGCCCACCAGCCGGCGCACTGAATGCTACGACGAACCGCAACGCCCAACAAGTATCCAATCAGGCCCTGATGTGCGCATACTGATAGCACTGCTTCGACGGAAGCGGGAGCTGCGTCCGCCTTCGAAATGTCAGCGATGCTCCAACACCGTGAGGTCGCGGATGGCGTACTGGTTGTGCCACCACTCCTCTTTGAACACCACCTGCAGGCAACGGCGAACCGTGGTCTTCTCGCCGTTCGGTGAAGTGACCGCGCGATTGAGTTGCTCCTCGGTCACGCTGCGGACGTACCTCTGCACTGCATTCATTCGCCCGTGCCGCACGATCAGGACCTCGTCGAGGGTTGGGCGAGCGTCGAGGTCGAATATGCCGCGCGGCAGATCTTCATAGGGAGGGTTTGGCCAGCCGAGGGCGTGGACCGGTTCCGGCTGCGCCAGCACCGGTCCGGTGATCCAACGATCGGTCGCGTGGATCATGTGCCGAAGTGTCTGAAGGAACGACCACTCGTCATTGACGGACTCGTCGAGCAGCGCAGCTGGGAGTCGCCGAGCGCGCTCAACGGTCTCGGATGCGGTTTGTTCGAGAGCAGACCAGGCTCCACGCATCCCGTCCGGGTCCGGCGCGGTCAGGAGCTTTCGTACGGGGTACCGCTCATCGAGTTGCCTTTCGACGAAGTACGTGACATCGACGCCGTTGATCGTGAGGCCGGCGACATGTCCCGAGATCTCTACATCGACCAGCCAGGCATCGGAGATCTTCACGTTCGAGAAGTCGACACCACGAAACTGCGAGCCGCTGAGGTCAGCCTCGATGAACATGGATCCGCGGGCGTCCTGCATGAGGCAAATCTAGAGGGCAGCACGGCAAGCGCGACACTCGACCGAGCCGTCGTGATGTGGGCCAGGCTGGATTGCCTAAGCGTCGAGGACGGCGACGGCCTCGATTTCCACGAGCAGGTCGGGTTCGCCCAGGGCAGCCACTCCAATGAGCGTGACGGCCTTTGTAGGGTCGATGCCCAGGTCCATCGCCGCGCGCATCACGCCCTCGCCGAACGCCGGCATTTTCTCCGGGGTCCAGTCGACGATATAGATCGTGAGCTTGGCGATGTCGGCGAACGTGCCACCGGCGGCAACCACACCTGTGTTGACGTTACGCACCGCCTGTTCAACCTGCGCGGCGAGGTCACCGGTATTGGGCCGACGGCCACGGTGTCACTTCGCTCGCCGTGACAGGCGTACTGACGGCCGACCAGCTCCGCCACCACGCCCCCGCGATGCAGATCGCCCAGTTCGTCGCAGCAGGCGACTCGCCCGAGCGAGCAACCCGGTCAGTCACCGCGGCATGGCACGACTACTGAGACTCTTGGGTAAGGTCGAGCCTTCGACAGGCAAGTGAGATATCCAAGCTTCGCGGACGGGGTCCGCAGCTCGGCCAACGCAGTATCCCAAACGTCCTGGTCGACGAGCGGCGGGGCGGCGCCCAGGTCCTGCCGGTCACTAAGGTCGGTCTGACATAGTTCAGCTCTCCATCGCAGCGCAGCGAACAGGTTCAAAAAGCACGCATCCTTCTACTTCCGGGTCCGCAGTGATCTCAAACATACGAGGCGAAAAGCTGCTACCAAATGGGCGTTCATCGTATGGGTCATCGTTGACGCCGAGGCTGTCGTCGAAAATAGGTCGAAGGTGTCAACAACGACCGCCTCGAAAGTAGCCCGCGCTACGCGTTAGGGTGCGAGGGCTTCAACGACGGCGATGCTGTTGCCGTCGGGGTCGCGCATCATGAACATCAGTGGAGCCCCGGGAGTCCGCATCGGTTCGGTATCCACGTCCACGCCGAGGGCGCTGAGGCGCTTGTGCTCGGCAAGGACGTCGGTGGTCTCAACCCCGATCCCTCCGCCGCCGGGCTGGCCGCCCATCGGAGGGTTGAGCGCTAGGCGTGCGGTTGAACCGGTCGGCGCCACCTCGAGCCACCGCCACTCGTTGTTTTCGCCGAAGCGCGTGTCGGCCCGCAGCTCGTACCCGAGCTTCTCTGTGTAGAACTTGAGGGCGGCGTCCTGGTCGGCGACGGTGAACATAGCGACGCCAATGTTTGTCACAGTGGTCTCGGGATTCGTTGGGTTTGTCATAACCACGGTGTACCCAATCTTTTCGCAGATCAAACATCGCCATGAGAAATCTTTGCGCTTCCTCGCCGCGGAGGTTCCGCTAACTCGCTGCACTTGGCGAACCATCGCCGACCGCCCACGAAGGGTGCGTCAATGCGCTGCCTACCGTATCGAAGCGACGGATACCAGTCGGTCCCACGGCCCTCTGGTGTTGTATCGAGAATCGTCCAGAGCGGTGACATGTCTGGAGCGTCGTGTGGATCCTGGCCGGGGTCTGCTGGCTCTGGGCCACCTTCACCGCTCCAGAAATGGCGAATGATTCCGCCCCTACGCGTGAAGACATTGTAAGCATTCATGTCGGCATCTTCGGCACTGACGTAGTCGCGTGTGTACTCTCCACTCGTATCGGAATAGAGCTTCAGATTGCGCCAACCACGTTGCTCGCCGTACTGGAGGATCCGCTCGATCGGTGACCTCGCAGTCATTGCGAACCCCACGCGCTGCTCGACACCTTTGGCGTCGCCGTCCCAAGAACTCATCTGCGACGTGCACATCGGGCAACCCTCCGCCCTGTCGGGTACGTACATGAAGTTGTAGATGATTAACGTGTCCTTATCGCCGAACAGCTCTGTGAAGCTGACCGGTCCGCGTTCATATGTGCACACGATTAGGTGTCTTGGCAACGGATTGATTTCTAGGCTGGCTAGTCGTTGGCGAGTGCTGCGAAATCGGCTTTGGTTTTTTGTACCAGCCCGGCAACCCTGCGCCCGTCCCGATCGCTTACATCTCGGTTCCCGACCTCGAAGCAGCAATCTTCGAAGTTTGCGCTGCTGGGGCGACCCTTGCCTCAGCTCCAAACCACGTTGGCGGTGGAACTTACACTGCGACGGTCAACGACCCCGACGGCAACACGCTCGGTTCATTACACATACGGTGGCACCATGAAAGCAACAAGCAACACTGATACGAAGACACCATCGCAGATGATCGACGACCGGATCGCCACCGGCACCAACCCCACGAGCCGTGAGCAGCTCAACAAACTCGCGGCGGATCGGATCAGCCAGCACAACAAACACGACCATCACCGACATTTTTTGCATTTCCGCATCGTGAGTTTGTGGCTGGAAGAAGCGCGCAAGTTCGTCGTCCCCGCCTAGCCTGACCCCGTGCGATCTCTTCTCAACGCCTCCCGTTTTTTAGTATTCATCGCGGTTGTCGGGCTGTCCGCAACGACTCTGGCAACCTTTGGATGGTCTGTCGCGAAATCCGTCTCGTTCATGTACGAACTCGTCACGGGAGCTTGGAAAGACGACGCCTCCGTCATACAACTGTTGGAAGTCATCGACACGTACCTTCTCGCCATTGTGCAACTCATTGTTGTGATTGGCCTATACGAGTTGTTCATCGGTTCCCTCGATGTACCTGATTGGTTGCGCGCCAAGTCCTTTGATGATCTCAAGAAGTCGATCGTCGACGTCCTCATCGTGTACGTCGGGGTCAAAGGTGTTGAAGGGATCATCAATCGCTCAGTACCATCTGAGGCGCTCACCTACACAGCTGCGGTGGCACTGTTGATTGCCACGTTGACCTTGTTTCGTCTGGCTGGATCGCTTGGAAGTCCAACCGAAGCGAAAGCCTCGGCAGGGACCTCAGCCCGTCAGGTGGCAAGCCAAGTCCGCAACGCAGACGAGGATTCGAACCGGGTGTAACAGCGCAAGCTAGAAGTGGAGCGTCAGGCCGCGTGATGTCGAAGCTCGCATGCACTCTGCAATAGGACACAACGCACCCGAGCACGGTTCTCCGAATGGATGTCATGGTTCGAAACAGCTCCAACCGGGCCACTGCATAGCGACCCGAGTTGCGCACCTCATGACGGCGTTGCCAAAAGGTCGACAGCGTGAGCCGTGCGATTAGAGTCTGCAGGAATCCCGCTAAATCTGAGCGGCTGTTAGCGGTGGCAGAATTGATTCATGATCATTGTGTCAGGCTTCCTCAGGGTCGTTCCCGACCAACGCGCTGCTTACCTCGATGCGTCGCTCGAGGTGATTCGGTTGGCTCGTTCTGCTCCCGGTTGCCTCGACTTCTGCCTATCGGCTGATCCGATCGAGGAAGATCGAATAAACATCGTCGAGCAGTGGGAATCGCTCGAGTCCGTGGAAGCCTTTCGTGGATCGGGACCGACCGACGACCAACAGGCCACCATCACAGAAGCAAACGTCATGCAGCACGAGGTCGCCAGCAGCATCTCGTTGACCTGAGAGCACAGACACGCAGCCGTTTCTGGGCATCGTCGCTGAGCGGCGTGCCCGCATGCGCCCGTTCCAACCGATGTTCTTCGCCGGCCAGCTCATTGATCCGCTGCACCACTTCAAGGTCGTCCATGGCTTTCCTTACTCGGGGGGCTTCTCGGTGAAGGACTGTTTCGTTCTCCATTCAGACATTGGATAGCGGGCTTGTAAACGTCCCCAGGTGCCGAGCAGGTCAGCTGGCTCGTGCGTCACTCGGTACTGAGCGACCGCAGCGAAGTACGCCACCTCGGAGGCCACGAAGCTTGTTGGGTAGGTTCGCAGAATCTCGGCGTACGCGCCCGCCGCCTCGTCACCCCGCTCTGATCGGAGCAAGGCCTGAGCCCGTCCTGCAAGCAACTGAGGAAGGAACTCGCCCGGCGGGAGGTAACCGTTCCAGCGGTAGAGCTCTACCCCTTCGCCGTCGAGGATACGAAGGTCTGGCGTCCAGACCTGGCGGAACCTGCGAACCGTTTCGTTCGTGTTCGGTGATCCATCTTGGGTGTTGATCTGCACGGGTTCAAAGTACGTGGCGATGGCGTTTGCTACTGCATCGTTTGGATACGTCACGGCATCCATCTCGGCACAGCCGCCTCAAGTCGGCGAAAAAAAATCCAGCAGCACAAACTTTCGCGAAGACTTCGCGCTCTCGACAGCACCGTCTACCGAATGGACCCAATCAATCATGAGAACTCCTTCTTGTTATTTTTCTGTCGCCGTGCATACCCATAGTTTCGGTCGACTAAACATCGAGCCGTCGACCCGTCTGAGACGTGCCATACGAGAGTGGGATTGGACCGCACCGTGGTGGCTAAATCACGTCGTTGCTTCGCTATTAGCGGCCCGAAGCTGGAACGGCCTTTAAACCTGCTCGTTTATCGAATTTCTCAGCCCATGATCCGAGGCATTTTGCCTGCGCTTGACAAGTACGAGTTCAGCTCTCTAGGAACAGTTTCGTGTTGGTCGATAGCGTCCGCAGCGTGTGAAGCTTATGTGGATGAATCCCAATAGTTACCATGTGAACATACCTTCTGGTTAGGTACGGAACCGAGGTGGGCAGTCCGATTTGGGTCGATGAGCTCGCGCCTCTTCGGCCACACCTCAGTCAGAACACCGGCCAAGTGGAGTTCCCACTACAGCATTGACAGTTTTCGGGGAAACGGGGAAACTGCTGCGATGTTGAATCAGGACATTCACGAAGCGGTGCTCGAGTTCGAGAGCGACGAACTGGATGCTCGTGATCCGTTGCGATCGAAGATGCGGCCTACAGATGCCAACGGATTTCGCGAGGCGTGGACGATTGTCGTGCAGCTCTGGGAGGACACGGTGGCGCGAGCTCGTACTCTGCCGCCCGAGTTGCTCCACGAGTCGGTGAACGGCGAATGGTCATTCATCGAGACGCTGCGGCACCTGCTGTTTGCGACCGACTCATGGATTGGCCGGGTGCTACTCGGCGACCCGAATCCGTGGCACGCACTCGATCTACCATTCGCCGAGATTTCCGAGGATGCGCAGGTGCCCAATGACCGCGCCGCGCGTCCTTCGCTCGACGAAGTATTGGCACTGCGCGCCGAGAGGATTGAAATGGTACGCATGGTGGTCGCGGGTCTCACCGACGAGTCAATGAACGCGCCCACGACTCCGGTCGACGCACCGGGCTGGCCGGACGCAATGAGTTGCGCGGCGTACGACTGCCTGCTGTGCATTCTCAACGAGGAGTGGCAGCATCGCCTCTTCGCCGAACGCGATCTCGACCTCCTGGTGCCACGGCCGCCCGAAACCACTTTCGAGTAGGAGTGCCAGAACATTTTCAAGTGACCTCATCCGCTCGGGTCAGGGCCGAGCGAGCGCGATCATCATGAAGAGGAATGGCACACCTGCGCTGCGTCTGGCGCGACCTCGCCCTACTCGGGTGAACCGAAAAACTCACGGGCTCAGCCGTCGAACGCCTAACTGCCGCTGCGGGGCCTTTGCCGAAGCTTCCGAGCGCAACCAACTAAACAGCTCAAATGCGCTCAGTTCGCCGCTTGATAACCCGGTGCCGATCGCTAGCCCACCGTCTGCGCTTGCGGCCCATACGCGTGTGTACTAGTGCCACTGCTCCGCTCTGGGAGTGTGCGGCTTGGTAGCTTCCGCTGGGGCTTGCTCGTGGGAGGATTGGGTGTGGTTTCGGAGGTCGAGGTGACGAATCGGATGATGTTGCGGGCGCGTGATGCGATGGATCGCAATTCCGAGAAGGACCTTGTTCTTGCGACGTTGGCCGGGATTGCTGGGGCATCGCGTGCACATTTTGTGCGGACTTCAAGGCGACGTTCGGGGAAACACCGCATAGGTATTTGCAGCGGGCGCGCGCGCCGCCGGGTCGAACGTGCCATGTACTTGCTTCGCAATACCGAGTTATCGGTTACCGAGGTGTGTATGCAGGTCGGGTTTACGAGCCTCGGAACGTTTAGAACATTCACGGACATTGTTGGGGAGCCACCTTCGAAGTACCGGACGAGGGGGCCGTTGCCGTTCGTGCCGAGTTGTTTCGTGAAGGCATGGACAAGACCGAGCACTTTCGGAGAAGCGAACCGGTAGTCGGATTCCGTACGCTTATCGACATGTACAACTCAATTAGCCGTTCTCAAATCTTTGTTCTCGACCAGGACGAAGCCGTCAAGTTTTACGTCGACACGCTCGGTTTAGAAATCGCCTCCGATATCGATCTGGGTTTCATGCGTTGGCTCACGGTGCGAGTCCCGGGCGAACCCGGTCGTGAGATCCTTCTGGAACGTCCGGGAGCTCCGGCGATGGACGAAGCCACCGCAGCACAGGTCCGCGAACTCGTGTCAAAAGGTGCGATGGGTGGCTGGTTGTGCCTCACGACCGACGATGCAAACGCAACGTTCGCAACGCTTCGCGATCGTGGTGTTGACATCACGGACGACCATCACCAAAACCCTACGGGATCGATTTCGGTATTCGGGACCCTTTCGGGAACGCGATCCGCATCGGTCAAATGTTCGACGGGACCTCCCGATGAACCGGCCCGAACCAGCAGCGGCCGGCAAAGTCAATGGGCCAGCGTCATACTTCCCCTCGATCGAACGCACCTACGGCGAAACAATCAATCATTGGATGACCACCATCGCCAACGCTGCCACTGGCACCCGCAAACACATGGAACTCGTCACCCACCTCAAAACCGATCACGGCATCGGCCACGGCCACGCCAACGCCCTCGTCGCACACTGGCTCACTAACAATTAGCCGACCGACTCCGGCCCACCCGACACAACTTCATGTTCGTCGTGCGGGCACCCTAACGACGCTTGATATCTTGCCGTTCAAGTCAACCGAACCACCCAACTCAACCCTATGTGCGCGTATTACTACCGCTGCACGTCGCCGGGTATTGGTTCGGACCGGATCAACGGACAAGCGAAGCCGCAAAGCCCGTCACGGCGCCGACACTACTGTCGCATTTGTTGGCGACCGGATCGGACCGGAGCTAGTCGAGAGCCGAACGCTCGATGGTCGCACCCAAGAACTCATCTACCGACCGACCCTTCATTGATCTCAACGTCCCGGATCGACGAGGTTCCGTAGGCGCCATCGCCCGACTGATCGATAATTTCATAAGTCAGCAAGAGCCATCGCCCTCGAATCTCGCCTGTGGCGTCAGGGCATACGGGCCATAGGGGCCCTGACCATTGCTGTGCCAGGAACATTCAAGGATGCGGAGGGCATCAAGTGCTTCCATTTCGCTCGCTTCGTTCCAGGAGTTTTCCGAATCAATGTTTCGCAGATCGGTGTTGGGGTCAATAGTCATGGTTTCGATACCTTCAGCCGTTTTTCAGGAATCGAAAACAACTCCTGTTGTATGTGAATTCGGATCGCTACCCAGATCAGGCAAGTGCTAAACCCGTGAACAGGTAATAGTGCGTCGCTGATAGTGCGTCGCTAAAAGTGCGTCAAGTAAATGGGCTGGTTCGAATTCTGAAGTCACGGAGTAGGTGAGCAGTTTGGCCAAGAGATTCGCGATGATCCCTCCAGCTGATGCTGGTCTACGCTTTGTTGTGCAACGCCATCGAGCGTCGCGTTTGCATTACGACTTTCGTCTCGAGATGGGTGGCGCGCTGGCAAGCTAGGCGGTGACCAAGGGACCGACCATGGATGCGAAGGTGCGCCGGTTGGCGGTTCATGCGAAGATCATCCGCTTGAATATTTCGATTTTGAAGGCGTTATTTCGTCTGGGAACTATGGAGCCGGAGACATCATTGTTTGGGATTGGGGCACTTGGTCCCCAGCGCCAGGTGGAGACCCGCTACAAGCCGTCAAACAGGGGGAGTTGCACGTGGACTTACAAGGTGAGAAATTGTCAGGCCCATTCATGCTCGTGCGGACTGAACGAAAAGCTAGCCGCCAGGAACAATGGCTATTGTTCCGCAAAAGTGACGAACATTCCGTAGCTGGTTGGGACACTGAACAGTTTCCGCTATCCGTCAAAAGCGGACTCACCAACGACGACATACAAAATCTTCACGCAACCAAACCCGATTCCAGCCGGACTTAACTCGAACCCTACGGAGCGTTTTTCGGTGCCGCTACCCACGGTTGATAATCCGACACTCCGTGGTCTGATGACCGTATCGACATTGAGCAGGAGATCATCCCGACCGGGGCCGAAGGGCCGTGACACGATGACCGCCGTCTCCTCTAGCCTCGAAGAACACAGAAGGTTGCTCCAGTGGTAGCCCACCTTAGGTGTACTTAAGTTTTGGGTACCAGTCTGTTCCTCGACCTTCGGGAGTCGTGTCCAGAATTGTCCACAGCGGTGACATGTCAGGTGCATCATGGGGGTCTTGGCCCGGATCGGCAGTCTCGGGGCCACCTTCGCTGCTCCAGAAATGGCGAATCGCACCATCCCTCTTCGTGAAGACATTATATGCGGGCATATCACTGTCGTCTGCGCTCACGTAATCTCGGGTGTAGTCACCGCTGGTGTCGGAATACAGCTTTAAGTTGCTCCAGTTGCGTTCTTCGGCATACGTAGTAATACGCTGTATTGGCGACCGAGCGGTCATGACGAAAGCCGTTCGTTGTTCAATATCCTTCGCGTCGCCGTCCCAAGAACTCATCTGCGATGAGCACATAGGGCAACCTTCGTTACGGTCCGGGCCGTACATAAAGCTGTAAATCACCAGAGTGTTGTGTACTCCGAATAGGTCGATTAAATTCACAGAACCATGAACGCCTTCGAGCCGATAGTTCTTCGGTACTTCGCCGCCAGGCGGCAACATACGTCTTTGCGTTGCCACTCGTTCAATTTGGCGTCGCAACTCGATTTCCTCCGCCAGCAGTGCATTTCGCGCTTCACGGTACTCCTTGCTTTCGTTCGGATGGCGAGCATCGTTCAAGGCCGCAAGATCCTTTGCCGGAGTAAGTGTTTGGGTATTGGAATAATCGCTCATGAGACTTTCGATCCTTTAGTGAGAGTGTCTTCGGCTACCCCCTCGCTGCAAACCTAAACATCGATTGCCCATTTGCACTACGTGCAAATGACCGACAAGATCCTCCCGCACCGACACAGAGGGTTAGTTGGCGATGCCAAACGGCCCGCGCCCTGCCGGTTGGTTTGGGATGTGACCTGATAGGAGCCTTGGATTGCACCGTGAGTGGTCTGTCCGTGCCCGTCCGGCCAGTGGTGCCACCTTGCGAGACGAAAGATGGCCACATAATCAGGTGCTACGACTAGTGGACTTCGCAACTTCGGTGAGCGCACAGTTCGTGCTGCTGAAGTCATTGTCACTGCGTCTGGCGCTCAAAATGACTGTAGTCGACGAAACTGTTCGCCGGGCATGTTTGGCGTTTGCGGAAGTGGGTAGTCGAATGGACTCCACTAATCGGATGAAGGAACAAACATGTCAGATCGAGCCATTTCCTCGTCAAAAGATTTCAACAATCGAAGCAGGGTGAAATCCTCGTCGAGCGCGTTAGCCGTTGTTCTGGGTTTGGCAACGGCGATTATTCATTTCTATTTGGTGCCCGCCGAATTTGATAAGGGAGCTACAGGCTATGGAACTCTCTTCATCCTTACTGGCGTTGGATACCTAACCGGAACAATTGCCGGGTATCTTCCGTCGGAAAGTCTGGCCAAAATAAGAACACCTGCGCGCTTACTACTTATTGGGATCGCACTTGCCTCGATCGTGGCCTACATCGTCTTGGGTTACTTCGATACCCTTGGATGGGTAACCAAAGGAATCGAGACCATACTCGTTCTGGTGGTGGGTATTGGATTATCCCGCCGCTGATTTAGCACAATGCGAGACCGTGATTTTTGGAGGAGGTTTAGGCAGCTCGTGGGGGGCCAGCGGTTGATGTCGTTTGGAGTTGGTTGGCGAGAACTAGTTCTGGTTTGGTTCGCCCAGTGCGTCCTTACGCCAATCATTGCGGGTGCTAACACTCGAAGACACAGCAGATCGATGTCGTCGGGGGCGTTTGAGCCAAGCATCGTGGCAACAACGAAAATTATTGAGGCCCTCGAGCTATGACATCCGTGCACCGGTTCGCGGAGGTTAGTTGGCGCGGTCGTAGCTGGCGATGCCTAGTTGAACTGTGTCGTGTTCCACGGATCAATTTCGTCGGGGATAAACGTTCAGGCTTTTGTGAGGGATGCCGTAGCGTCGTATTTCTCCGAACACGAACCGTAACAGCATCCCGCGAGTGCGATTTAAGGAACGCGTTTTGTTCCGGCGTGTTTGGTTGCGCGTCTTGCCATTTGCTGCGAATTACGTAGCGTCGCGCTTCGATTAGGTGGCGGGCGTGAGCGATTGCCTTCTCGTTTATTTCATATGTTGGCATATTAACTGTCTGACGTTGTCTTAGTCTGCAACTTCTTCCACAGGGATCCCGGACAGGTTTTCTACCAGTGCGTGGAGGTCACAGAGTTTGATGATTCGCCGGGCACATGGTAATGGTTGGCGTAGTCGTAATGTAAGTGACCGGGCTTGGCACAAATTGTTGGCGTTGATGATCACACCGATTGTTGCGGCGCTGATGAACGTCACGTTGCGTAAATCCAGGATCAGGTCGGTTCCGTGAAGGTCAATCGTTTCGCGGATCGTTTCAGACAGGTCCGTTGCGGTGGAAGCGTCATGCTCTCCGTGAAGCGATATGACGGTGACCTCGACGGCCAGGTTTCGAACGGGGCACCGAATCGAAGCGGCGTAACCAAAGGGCGGTGCGAAGGAAAGAATGGACATTGAATGCTCCTTGGTCGGCACGTTTCGAAGAAATCGCGCTGCCAGGGTCCGGAGCATCGCACCCGAACTAGCCGAAACCAGAACCACACTTAACGGCATATTTTGTGTTCGCGAAACCGTACAACACTCTCGGGTTTAACGCCAGCCGTATTGGAGTGTCGCAATCTGGCCCTAGCTGCGGTGCGGGTGGATTTAAGGGTCGGGATAGTGGGACTTGTAGTTGGGTTCGCCACTGTCAAGAACTCAGAATTGTTAGGTGTGTGCGGGTGGGGCTGGTGTTTGGCGTGGAGTGCTGACAAGGCGAACGGTGAGAGTGCCGTCGACGAGCGCGGAGGCGACTTGGGTGAGGCCCAGGTTGTTACTGCGGGCATAGGTTCTGAGACGGGTGAAGGCTTCGTTCATGTTGAGCGTGTTGTGTTCGGCGATCATGCCTTTGGCTTGTTCGATGGCGATTCGGCTGTTCAGTGCGTGATGTAGTTCGCCTTCACGGATTACTGAGTTGCGGGTCGCTTCGTCTTGGATAATGGCAATGCTCGCAACGTCGGCTAATGCTTGCGCGACGGCAGTGTCGGAATGATTCAGACCGTCTGGTTCGGTCATGAACATGTTGAGACAGCCAAGGGTGCGAGCTTTTAATCGGAGTGGCACTGCACATACCGACGCAAAACCGGCTTGGGTGCATTCCGCGGCGAAGCGAGGCCACGGCGAGTGTTTGTCGAGATCGGAATGAAGGACGATTTGACCGGTACGGAAGCAGTCCAGGCACGGTCCTTCATCGTTTTGTATCTGGAACAGTTCGAGCAATTCGATTTGCTCGGTCGAGGAACCGATGACGCGGAGGTGGCCGTCCCCGTCGGCAAGGAGGATACCGGCGGCAGTTGCATCAAGAAGCTCAACACAACGCGAGGTCAGCAGAGTAAGGACGTCAATAACGTCGAAATCGCCGACGAGTGTGTCGACAATCTCAACGAACGCTGTAGCAGTCAGGCTTTGCCTGGCGTTGATCATGAGTGAGTCGTCGGACATGGTCTACGCCTCCGTTGTTGGCTGATGGTCGTTGGGTAGGCGGAGGCGGCGACTGACAATCAGTGCAGCGGTATCGGCGACGGTTTCGTCGTTCGCGAACGCATGAGCGCGAATACGCAGCAACGCGTCGGCAGGGAGGATCGAGAGTTGCACAGCAACCATCCCCGACGCTTGGAATATTTGGGCTCGGTACTGGACGGCGTCATCGAGGCCGGGGGCAAGCGTTCCTGCTGGCGCATCTTGTTGGAGGCTCAGCACTGTTTCCGTGAGGACTTCTGCGAGCGCGAGGGAGTCGTCGTGCTGGGTCGGGCTGAGTTCACCTTCGATTTGTTGATACAACGTGAGTACCCCTACCGTGGCGCCTGGGGTGGTCAGCGGGTACGCGAACACGGCCCCGATTCCTGAATTACGAGCGAGTGATACAAATGAGGGCCAGCGAGTTGACGCTTCCGTGTTGAGGCGTGGTGCGTGGACCGAGACGCCGGTACGGAACGCGTCCCGGCATGGTCCTTGACCAATCGTGAACTGCAAGTCTTCCAACGCAGCAACACTCGGATCCGACACACAAATCGGGCCTGCTTGATCGCCACCCATAATGGTGATCCCCGCACCGGTCACCGCTAACACCTCCACACACGCAGTACAAAGCCGCGCCGTCGACGACCTCGCGGTTTCACGTGCGAACGCGACCGCCAAACGACCGGATTGATCAGCGTTCATGTCAAACACCGCATTGCTGTCGTGAGGAAGGCTGGTGTTCTCGTCCGAGCTTTGAGCAGACCCTGGTAGTGCAATCGCGGTTAACAAATACAACATCTAGAAGGCAGTCAACAACGCGACGTGGAAGCATGAGCAGGCATGATAAACCAGTACCACGGACTGAATCAGACAGCGGTTTCGCAAGTACACGTACATTTGCTGCGTGTCGTTTAACTCGTTCATCCATTCAACGTTTCATACCCGACAATTGCAGTTTTCAAACATCACCCGCGATCATCTCGTTCAGCACGAGTTTTGCTGAACAGTTGGGTGAGAAGGCGTCGGTTGTCATGGCAGTGATCGATAGGTTTCCTCCGACCAATCAATCGCTCCTGGCGGCCGGTCTTGGCCCACTCGCTAGCGAACTGAGCATTCGCCGTGGTCCGTGCCGACTTCCAACAAAGCTGGAAGATACAGCCTTAACGTACGATTTTTTCCCTATTCTGCGCTTACCTGGTTTGGACACGAACGAAGGTGGGGTAGTGGATTGCGGTGAGTATTCATGCGGGCCTTGGCTGCGTTGCCGTTTCAGGTGCCTTTTGAGGCGGCGAATGATCGCTTTTGATCTCGATGGCACGTTGGCTGTGACCAAGTCACCAATTTCTGGTTCGATGGCTGGCCTGTAGCGTGATCTCCTGCCGCCGTATGAGGTGTGTGTGATCTCTGGGGGGTGCGTTCGAGCAGTTCAGACTCGGGTGTGGAGATCGCGGGCGGCGCGTATGGTGCCGGCGGTTTCACGAGCCAACTCACGCACGACTTCGATCGACACGAACCCGTCGAGACGGCCACTGGCGTCAAAGACCGGTCGCAAAAGGGCCAGGGCGTGACGCAAGTCGTCGATGACCAGATCCCAATATGCGTCGACTACCAATCGGCCGCGAGCAGTCAACGCTGCGAACTGGTCGAATCGAGAAGTCTGGGTTGTGTTTACTCAAGAAGCAATGAAGCAATCAAGATCCCAAATTGAATCCAGGGACCCAACACCTCGTCATCCACGATGGTCATCGCGGGTGCTGTTGTCTTTCGCCGACAGAGGAATATCCACAGATACCGTTGTCGTTCCGTCATCGTGTTTAACAGTCAAGTCACCAATCGCCCCAACAATAGTTAGCCCGCGTCCGCGAGGGTCCTCTCCATCAGGCATTTTAACATTCGGTTCGAAATCGTCACCGTGATTGGCGACGCTTAGGCGCACATCGTCATCCGACAGGTCCATGGAAAACGTAATCGCGTCATCTGCATTGCTTGCCTCCACAGCATTGGTCACCAGTTCTGATGTAACAAGCTCCACATCGGCAACCTCGTCGGCGTTGGCATGATCGTCCTTCAACGCAGCAGAGACGATACGCCTGGCAACGGCTCCCTCTCGAACATTCGACTGCACTTCAAGCTTCACGACTCTTCGCATAAACATCCATTCGCTGTTGACTTCATGAAATAGCTCCTGCAATCTGCTACCCATACTTCGAGAACTTCAAACACGGGATTGGCAAACTCCGGCCTCACGCATGAGCGTGAGGCCGCCGGAGGACGAGCGAGGTCCGATTGATGCCCAGTATGCCAGCCGGGGGTCCGAAGCACTGAACAGCGACACGCCAACCGCTGGCGGAGTGAAGGCCAATGCCTCGAATGCCCACCTGCTTGAGGCAGCGGACAAGCTCGACGTACGGGTCGGAGCCGGATGACGAAAGCCGAGCTCGTTGACGCACTCGATAAAGCGAATCGGCGCGCCACCTTTCGTGCCGGTGGAACACGCACCGTTGCCGAAAAAATGGGAGTCAAGCCCGGAAGTCGCGCCCACTTCGTCGATGCCCCGGCGACAGCGTTGAGTGCCATCGATCTGCCAGACCTAGACGTGGTCGAAGAGTTGACGGGAGTGTTCGACTACTTGCACTACTTCGTCATCACGCAACAGCACATGCGGGCGATGTTCCCTACGCTGACGCCGCACGTGCGAAGTTGCGGAATGCTTTGGCTCTCTTGGCCCAAGGGTGGTCGACTCGACTCCGACCTTGGGCTCCCGAAGGTGATCGAGATCGGCCTCGTCGAGAGCACATGCCTGCGCATCAACGACGTCTGGGCCGGACTGAAGTTCACTCATCCAAAGAAGGGCAAGACCTACTGCAACAGCCACGGCACGTTGCCCGGCTAGCGCTGCCAATTCGTGGTCTTGACCTTAAGGCCCAGCACCTCGGAACGTGTCCCAGCAGGATCAACCGCATGTAACGTGAGTACAGCGCCCCGAGATTGTGAGGGCGGACTCTGGTCGTTTCCTGAATCCGCTGCCGACTCGCAATCCTTCTTACACAGGCTGACCATCCCGTTGCAGCTGCCTCGCAGTGGACGCTACGACGATTTGGACGTGGATCGAGCGTTTACGACTTCGAGGTAGTGCGGGTTGTGCATCACGCCAAGTACGTTGTCGAACGGGTCGACAACGGATGCCGTCGTGAAGTCGGAGTTTGCCCGTTTGGTTATCGGTTCAAACTCGGTCGCGCCCATCGAAGCATCGTTGTTTAGATCTTATTGCCGGATCTCGACGGTTGAAAAAGGATGGTTTTGAGTTTCGAAGTTTCGGATTTTCGTGGAACACTCAGGTAGATTCCGGAGTGATTACCTCATGGGGAAAAATCGTGTGATGGCATGAACGTTTGTGCCTATCTCACCGCGGCCTGATCGGGAGGCGTAAGAAGACGGACCACAGAGCATGCTGTTGATGAGAGCTCAGATGCGACTGAGCGGGTAACGCCTCCGGGGTGAGGCACCGCCCGCTTCGCAATCAGCTTGCGCTGGACGTCGTCGATGCCTTCGTAGCTGTTGCCCTCGGCGGCGAGCGCCTCCCAGCCGGGAAACGCCAGATCCCCGCTGCCGGTCGGGTCGCCCAGGGGTATGCCTGGGAGCATCGGTCCGGAATCGACGTAGATCACCCGACGGAACCGGTCGGGTTCACGATCGACGACGCCCTGTACGACCGATGCGCCGCCGCTGTGCCCGACGATGATCACCTCACCGTGGATCCCCGTGACGAGATCAGCGACGGCTGATACGTGGTCGTCGAGGACTAAGGATTCGGTGTCACGATCGTCAGGCGAGAGGCCGGGGAGCGTCATGGCATGGGCGACGATGCCCTTTCGTTGGAGTTCGGCGGCGACGTCGTCCCAAACCCAACCCCCGAGCCAGAATCCGGGAACGAGGACGATATGGACAGGTTGAGTTGTTGTGGTGGTCATGCCAATGATCTTCTGCCCCGATTAGTGACACCAGGATGGCACTAATCAGGGGAGAATCTGTGAGGTATGAATCACACCGATCGGCTCTACGCCATCACCGAAGAACTCCGACGGGCAACGCCACACGGCGTCATCGCACAGCAGCTCGCCCGCATGTTGGAAGTGAGTGAACGGACCGTCAAACGAGACGTGTCGGCGCTCCAGCAGGCCGGGGTGCCGATCTGTGCGCAGACCGGTGTGGGCGGCGGCTTCTTCCTCTCCGCCACGAACAATGAATCGACCGGGGTTTTGCATCACGTCATGATTGATCCTTTGGAGGATTGTTATGGCTTTTCAGAAGGTTTACACGAAGGAGTTTCGGGATCAGGCCGTGAGGTTTGTTTTTGAATCGTTAGAGGTTGATGAAACGCGAAGTCAGGCGTGTCGTCGGTTGGCCCCGAAGATGTCGGTGAGTGTTTCCACCTTGTATGGCTGGGTGAAAAAGGCAACACCGATATCGAATGGCCGATTAGTGGTTGCTGGTTCGCAAGAGGACTTGGCAGCGCAGGTTGCAGCGTTGAAAAAGGAAGTTCGTGAGCTTTCGAGAGCGAACGATATTTTGAAAGCTGCTTCAACTTTTTTTGGGGCGGAGCTCGACCGCCAATCAAGGAAGTGACAGCGTTCGTGATCGCGTTTCGGGCCTCGTTTAGTGTCACAGCAATCTGCCGAGTGCTTGGTGTGCCGCTTGCTTCGGTCCGTTCATCATTAACGCGACCTGTGCCGGCAAGGGTGCTTGCCGATGAGCAAATCAAGAAACTCATCATGGAGCTTTTCGAAGATAACTACAGTGTTTATGGCCGCAAAAAGCTTCGGAAAGCCTTACAACGTGAACACGGACTGATCGTTGACAAGGACCGTGTTGGGCGTCTCATGGGCGAACTTGGCATCCGGGGAGTGCATCGAGGCCGGCAACCCTGGACCACGAAGCCAGATCCATCAAACCCCAGAGCCCCCGATTTAGTGAAACGACGTTTCGTAGCTGAACGCCCAAACCAGCTCTGGGTTTCCGATTTCACCTACGTGTCAACGTTTTCAGGATTCGTGTACGTCGCGTTCATTGTGGACGTCTACTCACGCATGGTTGTTGGTTGGCGCGTGTCAACCACGATGAATGCACGGTTCGTCATGGACGCGTTAGAACACGCAATCTGGACACGAAAAGCAGTTCTTGATGGTGTCGTGGCCCACTCCGATGCGGGGAGCCAATACACCTCCATCGCTTACACCGAACGACTCGCGGAAATCGGTGCGTTACCCTCAATCGGGACCGTTGGCGACAGCTTCGACAACGCCCTGGCCGAATCGTTCAACGGCCTTTACAAGACCGAACTCACAAAACGACGAGGACCATGGCGCAACGCTGAACACCTCGAAACCGAACCCATGCCCTACATCAACTGGTTCAACAACAAACGGCTACACGGCGAAATCGGTGACGTCCCACCCACCGAATTTGAAGCCACCTACTACGCACACCTAAGATCTACAACACAACACCCAACCCCACCCGCGATGTGATGCAAAAGACCGGTCGATTCAGTTCGTGGGCCCCGACGGCCGCACCGCACGAGGCGACGAAAAGCTCTTCATTGCGATCCTTCAAATGAATTAAATATAGGCACTTAGTAGTGCGCTAGCTGAGAAACGCGGCAAGACGAGTACGGCACCCGCCTGCTAGCAGCTCTGTTAGTCGGCGATGAACGTAAGTTTGGTGACGAACCAGCCAAAGGCATCGCTATCGGACACCGCCATGATGGCAGCGCCACCCTCGTAGCGGTATGCGCAATCAAAATGTGGATCGGGTTCGTCCTTTTCGACGCACCCTTGAAAGGTCCATCGAGGACCCGACGCTCGCGTGCGAAACAACTTCTTCACCGGCGCAGCGGTGGCGACCCGTAACGCTGAGGCTCGATCGTGATAGCGCCAGGCACGATAGACCGCCTTCGCCGCAGCTTCAGGGGAGGCGCCTCCCTTTGTGGAAGCAGCTTCCGCACTCGACCCGACGAGCGGGGCCAACAGCGCGAGAACAGTCAAGACCACACAGAGCTTCCGTCGCATAGCCATACTCTGCCCGACTTACATCGTCTTGTCCAGGCGTAACGAGAAGTACTCGACGTGCGTCATCGGTGTTCGCTTTGCTTGAGCCAGCCGACCATCCAGCTGTGAAGCCTTACAGAGATGTGATCGTTGCTGACGGGATACCCGCTCGCACAATTCAACGAAACAAAGCCCTTGCCTAGTCAATCCGACAGTCCGTACTCTGAACAGATGGTTCCTTTGGTCGACATCGTTCCGCTGCTTTACGGGCCAAGTGTTGCGAGGGACGAGGCCGATCATGCCCTTGCTTTGGCGGCTGGGGAGTTCGGTCTCTTCACGATCGCTGGACCAAGTGATGTTGTGCCCACGTGGGAGGCAGCGCGTGCAGCAATGCTGAACGTCTTTGCTCTTCCAGCTGATCGGCAGCGCGCATTGTGGCGCAACTTTTACGAGCCATCACAAACCAACGTGTATCGCGGGTGGAGTCCTCGAGCATCACGTCTTGGCGTTGACACCGTAGATTTGGGGCCCACCATCGTTCCCGAGCGTGCAGTTCAGATCCACGACGATGATCCGTTGGATGACGATCCGCTGCTTGGCGAGACTCCGGTGCCCCACGTCGATGAGTTGTCACGCATCGTGAACTGGACGATCGCAACTCAAGTACGGATTTGCAAATCCTCCTCATCGTCATCATCCAATGCAAATAACACGGCATCTGCTGGGCGCCGGAAAAATGTTAAGAAGTTTGTGTTGTTGGAACAGGGCAAGATCAAACCAATTACAAATCTATTTCGTGACCTATCACCTATTGAATTACAATACGCCGCAGATGATGTGTACGCAACATTATTGGTATATAATTTTTACTGGCGAAAACGCTATCGTGACGACAAAGTTTACTCAAAATCAACGGTACTACTATTTTTCGGTTGGTACCGGTACAGTAAAGGAATATACTGGTACCGGTCGTTGCAATTG
>JAYSVF010000325.1:0-6722 GCA_043718695.1 Acidimicrobiia bacterium
CCAAGGGGCTCTCTGATGAACCCGACCTTGAAATGGATCGTCGGTTGGCGCTCGCGAAGGAAATCATGCGGGAGGATCGAATTGTTTTGGAGAAACTCGCACAATGAATTCGCGATCCTTAAGCCGTAGTTTTTGTCAGACCCTGCTTGTAGGTTGGTGGGCATGAGTGGCAGCCAGACAGAGCGCAAAATCGGGAAACTCGTATGAGCAAGATCAAGACGGTGTTTCGGTGTTCCAGTTGTGGGGCGGGGGCGGCGAAGTGGGCGGGGCGTTGTGCGAGTTGTGGTGATTGGAACACGATGGCCGAGGAGCTTGATGGGCCTGCGGGCGCGCCAATGGTGTTTTCACCTTCGGAACCGGCAAGCTTGCTGAAGGATATTGATCCAACCGGGTGGCAGGCTAAGCCAACGGGGATCGCCGAAATGGACCGCGTGTTGGGCGGAGGGTTTGTTCCGGGATCGGCAACGCTGTTGGGTGGAGAACCGGGAATTGGTAAGTCCACATTGCTTTTGCAGTTGCTGCTCTCCCTGGCCAAGGGCGGGACGAAATGCTTGATGATTTCCGGTGAAGAATCCCGTCAGCAGATTCGGCTTCGTGCCTCCCGGCTTGGTGCCCTTCCCGACAATGTGTGGCTGGCTTCAGAATCAAGCCTGCCTGCGGTGCTTGGCCATATTGGCGATGTGAAGCCCGATGTCGTGGTGATCGATTCGATTCAAACCATGCACGATCCAGCATTGGCGTCGGCACCCGGGAGCGTTGGCCAAGTGCGGGAATGTGCGCATGTGTTGGTGCGTGAAGCGAAGGCTCGCGGCATCACTACGATTCTGGTTGGGCACGTCACCAAAGACGGTGGGTTAGCCGGGCCGCGGGTGTTGGAGCACCTCGTCGACACGGTGTTGAGCTTCGACGGCGACCGGCATCATGCGCTGCGATTGCTCCGCGCCGTGAAGCATCGTTTCGGGGCGACGGGTGAGCTTGGCCTGTTCGAGATGCTCGAAGCTGGGCTTATTGGCGTGGCAGATCCGGGTGCATTGTTCTTGAGTGATCGTCAGCATGGGGCTTCGGGTTCGATCGTGACACCGATTATGGAAGGCGCTCGTCCGCTGCTGGTGGAAACCCAAGCGCTGGTGATGGGTTCGCCGATGCCGATGCCCCGCAGGACCGGGCAGGGGGTCGACAACAATCGTTTGGCTCTGCTGCTTGCTGTGTTGGAGCAACGTGCGGGTATTCAAATTTCCGGATGTGAGGTGTATGCGAGCGCAATCGGTGGCGTGAAACTCAGCGAACCGGCTGCCGACTTAGGGCTGGCGTTGGCGTTGGCTTCCGCCTTCAGTGAGGTGCCGATCCCATCAGATGTGGTGGCCATGGGTGAGATTGGTTTGGCCGGTGAAGTTCGTGCGGTCGCGCATGCCCAGCGCCGTTTGGCTGAAGCAGCGCGACTGGGTTTCAAAACTGCCGTCGTTCCCGCAAGCACTCCCGATCCCGGCTTGGGGCCCGGCGTGAAGATGACGCTCATTCGTGTGGGCACCTTGGCCGAAGCGGTAAAGAAGTTTGATCTGCACGGTGGCGTCGGTGGCACGA
This sequence comes from Acidimicrobiia bacterium, assembly GCA_043718695.1. Lineage (GTDB taxonomy): Bacteria > Actinomycetota > Acidimicrobiia > Acidimicrobiales > JANYDT01 > JANMZO01. The sequence goes on from JAYSVF010000325.1 coordinate 1,582, forward strand.
AAGTGAAAACGTTCAACGGCGGTGGAGGCAACAGCGGCAGTGGCGGTGAGCAAAGGGGTAAGAAGAGCCAGCCATGGTTTGACAAGAAGTCGAAATCCGGCGGCCCACCTTCTGACAACTACGACGTTTCGCAAGACCGTAACGAACTCTGGGATCCGTTTGAGAACGACTAGTGACTACTATGCGCACGTACTAGATGTGGCCTGTCAGCGGGTCGTGAAGTGTCAAAGAGTTCACACCCCGCGACCCCTTTCCGTAACAATGTGGCGGCTACGGTAAAGCCATGAGTGCGCGATCATCCAAGAATCTACTCAGTGCTCTGCGATTGGTTGCTCCGGGAACCCCGTTGCGCGAAGGGCTCGACCGGATTCTGCTTTCGCAAATGGGAGCGCTGGTAGTCGTCGGCGACTCTCCCGATGTTTTGGCCATCTGTTCCGGTGGGTTCCTGCTCGACGCCGAATTTTCCCCGCAGCGGTTGAGCGAGTTGGCGAAAATGGATGGCGCCATCATCTTGTCCACCGATGGCAGCCGCATCGCCAGAGCCAACGTGCACTTACTTCCCGATGTTGGCATGCCCACCACGGAAACCGGCACCCGGCACCGCACCGCTGAAAGAACGGCCCGCAGTGTTGGATCGCCGGTCATCAGCGTGAGCGAAGAAATGTCGGTGATTGCCGTGTACAGGGGTGGCGAGAAGCGTCAAGTTGAACCCGTCGATCAGATCATGCGCAGAAGTACCCAGGCCATATCAACGTTGGAGAAGTTTCGCCAACGGATGGATACGGTGTTGGCGGAGTTGTCCCAGCATGAAGTTGATAATCACGTAACGGTTCGTGATGTGGCCGCGGCATTCCAACGTTGTGAAATGGTGCGCAGGCTCGGGGAAGAGGTTGACACGTTGGTCGTCGAGTTGGGTGGGGAGGGGCGGCTCGCGAATCTTCAACAGCAAGAATCACTCGAAGGCGTTGAACGCGAACTGGATTTGTTGCGACGTGATTATGCAGTCAAACCACCGAAGGGCAAATCCATCGACGAAGTACTTGGCAAACTCACCACAGAGGACCTTGGTGATTTACCGCTTGTGGCCCGCACTATTGGCCTTGCGGATCAAGCCCCAGCCGCTCTGCAACAATTGCTCCACCCCAAAGGCCATCGTTTACTCGCTCGAGTGCCCCGGCTAAGCGATCAAGTGATCGATCACGTCGCCGAACACTTCGATGATTTAGCTCTTTTGCTGAAAGCTAGTGCCACGAAACTTACCGAGGTAGAAAGTGTCGGAGAAGTACGTGCACGTGCTATTCGCGATGGTCTCACTCGCGTCGTCGAGAACACCCAGACAAACACCCGCAACCGGTAGCGAGTCGTCGGCTGATTAGATGGTGGAAAAATTTCTTTGAAACACCCTGACGACCAGCTATGTGCACGCAGCAGTACCTGGCGTAGATGTGCCTCAGCTCAAAGGCGACTGCTTACAGTTTTACGAAGCGCGGTTGGTCATCTTGCGACGCTCAAGGATTCGGTAGGTGCGGTCACGCTGCTCGAGCCAACCCAAGCGGACGAATGCCGCTATGGCTTTGTTGACCCGCTCACGGGAAGCGCCGATCATGCCAGCAAGTTCTTCCTGGGTAATAGGGAGAGTGAACTCATCGGAACCACCGGCAATATCGAGCAGACGCTTGGCGGTGCGGCCGGTCACATCGAGGAACACCGAATCGGCAATGGCCTCGTTGGCTTCCCGCAAGCGACGGGCCAACAGACCAATTACGTTCCACAAGGCCTTGGCATCTGATTCAAACATTGCCCGAAGCGGCTTGAACGGAACAGCCACAACTTCGGAGGTCTCCAATGCGCGGGCGCCTGCGGAACGACCGGAATCATCGAACAGGGCCATCTCACCAAACAAGTCGGCCGGTCCCATGAGAGCCAGGACCGATTCGCGACCGTCGATCGATTTGTTAGAGATCGCAATACGCCCCGCTGACACGATGTACAAATGGTCGGCGGCATCGGACTCAGCGAAGATTGGATCCCCGCGGTGATACGTGCCTGAAGTTGCCACAGAGGCAAGTTCTACAAGCATCTCGTCGGTGAAACCGCCGAAGAATTCGATTGAGCGCAGAAATTCCGGTGTTGTAGCCACGTATAGAGGCTATCGGTCTTCTCAGGTCCCCGCTGTGACCGAGGTTACAGAACACGCCTTTTCGATGAGAAAGGCCTGAATGAACCACTAAAGGCGCAGCTTGAAGCCATAAAAAGAGGGGGAAAACACTGCGTATTGACTTGCGCTTCACCGCACTAGGTAACCCTTGGTACAATTGTGAGCCACATTTTCGGGGTTTGGTCCCCGCAAGCTGCTCCAGGAGTGCCAATGCCATTCGAAGTCGGCGACAAAGTCGTCTACCCCCATCATGGCGCAGCCACGATTGAACGTCGGGAAACCCGCACGTTTAATGGCGAAGAGAAGGAATATCTTGTTCTTCGTCTTGCCTATGGTGACCTCACCTTGTCGGTTCCATCGGAAAACGCCGACAAGGTTGGCCTTCGCGATGTCATCAACGATGAAGAGGTCGAAGAGGTGTTCGCGGTGCTTCGCAAGAAGGAAGCCCGTATGCCTACGAACTGGTCACGCCGGTTCAAGAACCATGTTGAGAAGCTGAAGTCGGGCGACATCTACCAAGTTGCTGAAGTGGTTCGTAACCTTTCGATCCGCGACAAGGATAAGGGTCTTTCCGCTGGTGAGAAGCGCATGTTGGTGAAGGCCCGCCAAATTCTGGTGTCGGAACTCACCTTTGCGTGCAACGTGAACGAAGAAGAAGCCGAAGCAAAACTCACCGAGGCTTTGGTCTAACCCAGCCGAACCGTCTGCTCCCCGCCTGATTTTCGGCGAAGGATGCAGGCGGTTATTGCGCCTGGGTTCTTGACCGAGAAGGAGTTTCGATGACCAATCATCGTTGGAACTCCCTCCCGCCACCTGGTTCAAACCCAAGCCCTGCCAGGCAAGCCGGATCGGAAGCACCTGCATCGAACGCCGTCGGGCCGACTTCGTCACCCGAACGGACGGTGCTTTCAACCGACCGGCAAGCCGGATCGGAAGCACCTGCGGTCAACTCGGCTGGGTCCAACTTGGCCGAGTCCGGCGAAGTTTGGGTGATCGTGGTGGCCGGCGGTTCCGGTTCCCGTTACGGCGGGCCCAAGCAGTTTGAGCTGCTGGCCGGTGAACGGGTTATCGATTGGTCGATTGCCGTGGCTTCTTTGTGTGCCGACGGCGTTGTCGTAGTGGTTTCTGCCGATTCAGATTTGGCTCTCACCCGTGGCGAAGTTGAAGAGCACCCCAAGATCCGCGCTGTAGTGCACGGTGGTGCATCCCGATCAGCCTCAGTGCGCAACGGTCTCGCTGCAGTCCCTGATTCAGCAGCCGTGATTGTGGTGCATGATGCGGCCCGCCCTCTCGCTTCGCCGCAGCTATTCACTTTAGCGGTGCAAGCAATTCGCGATGGTGCCGGTGCTGCAGTTACCGCCATTTCTGTGGTCGACACTATTAAGCGCACAGATGGATCGCTAGTTGTTGGAACCGTTGATCGTTCGAATCTTGTAGCGGTGCAGACCCCGCAAGCATTCAACGCGGCGCTCCTTCGCCAAGCCCACGCCGCAGGTTCCGATGCCACCGACGATGCCGGCCTAGTTGAAGCGCTCGGCGCGACCGTTGTGATCGTTCCGGGCGATGTACGAAACCTCAAACTCACCACCCCCGAAGACCTCATTATCCTCGAAGCCTTCGCTGCCGGACAGGGAGAGACCAAGTGAACGGGATTCCCGAATTTCGCGTCGGACAGGGATTTGATATTCATCCGTTCAGCGACGATGCAACTCGTCCGCTGATTTTGGGTGGTTTAGTAATCGAAGGTTCAGCCGGGCTTGTTGGTCATTCCGATGCCGATGCTATTTGTCACGCCATTACCGACGCCCTTCTCGGCGCTGCAGACCTCGGCGATATTGGTCAGCACTTCCCCGATACCGATCCCGCATGGAAAGGCGCCGACAGTATGCGCCTCCTCGCAGCCACCGTCGCCCTTGTTAAGGCTGATGGTTGGCAAATCGCCAACGTCGACACCACAGTGGTGTTGGAAGTGCCAAAACTCTCACCCCACAAAGACGCTATGCGTGCAAAGCTTTCCGCCGTTGTTGGTGCCCCCGTCAGCGTAAAAGCTAAGCGCGCTGAGAAACTTGGTTCGCTCGGTCGACGTGAGGGTATTGCCTGCTTTGCCGTCGCCCTAATTCTGCGCCCCTCGCCAACAATGATTTTGTAACCCGCACGACCAGCTGCCAAATCGAAACACCGCCACATCGAAACAACCCACATCGAAACAACCGCCCCACCAGACAACCGCCCCATAAACAACAGCTTCACAAGCAACGTCCTCAAACGAAGTCCGCGCAAGCAAGAATCACCCGCGCCAAGCAGCAGCAAACAGCAAACAGCAAACAGCGCATGAAGCGCCGCCCCACCAAAGAACATTAAAGCGACAAGCCCCAGGCCTGACCGCAAAGATCAGCACCAACCGAAGGAAACATCATGGCTAAAGACCCGAGCAGCAAACGACCGGGAACGGGAACAAAACGCGGACAACTAGGAGCCCGGGGTGGTTTCGCGGGCGGCGAGTCGCGAGGAACCGGTAGTCGTTTTGGGGGTGGAGGTTCAAGCCCCCAAGCTCCTCGCGGGTTTGGTGGCGGCGCCAGTGCCGGTGGATCCGGTCGTGCCGGATACGGCGGGGGCGATAGTCGTGGTGAAGGCCGTCCGGGCAGCGGTGGTGCTGGCGGAAGTAACAATGGTCCGAGCGACGGTCCACCGAAATCCCGGAGCGCCGCTGGTGGTGGCCGTGCTGGGTTTGCCGCCCGAGCTCGTGAACGAGGCGTAGATCTGGGCGGCGGCCGAAGCAATGGTCCCCGAGACGGCGCCCCATTAAGCCGTACCCAACGTGCCCGCGCCCGTGATCAGAACATCCCCATGGCTCGCGAGGCTTACACCCCAGGTGAGCGGCCAGAACGAACCAGCTTGGACAAAACGTTTGGTTCGCGTCTTGGCACCCCACAACCTCGCAGCACCGGCCCGCGTACCTCGATGATGTCCACCACCGGCCCTC
>JAYSVF010000326.1:0-16649 GCA_043718695.1 Acidimicrobiia bacterium
ACGAAGCAGAACGGCTAGCTGCCACGGCCCGCAACGGACAACTTGTCCTATTCGTTGGCGCAGGCGCGAGTGTAGGAGCGGGTGTGCCCACCTGGCAGGAACTCCTCTCGACCCTCTCCGCCGGACACGTCACACCCGCCGAACTCGAACAACTAAAAAGCCTCGACTTTCGCGACCAGGCGGCGATCCTCAAGCGTCGCTACGAGCGAACACCAACAGACTTCAACAACGCCCTCACCGCGGCCATACGCACTGCACGGTACGCACTTGTGCATGCACTGTTGGCGTCGCTACCCGTAAACGAGGCTGTTACCACCAATTTCGACACGCTCCTTGAAGACGCAATGCGTACCGCTGATCGAGAGGTTGCGGTGCTCCCGAACGATCCAATCGCGGGCGGTGGACGCTGGCTACTCAAGCTTCACGGGAGCCTGGGACAAGACGAGGGAGTGGTTCTCTCACGAGCTGACTACCTAGAATTGGCCGCGAGGCATGGGGCGCTGTTCGGGTTGGTGCAAGCACTGCTGTTCACACGGCACATGCTCTTTGTCGGCTACTCACTCAAGGACGAGGACTTCCATCAACTCGTCCACGAGGTTGAAATCGCTCGTCGCACAGACCGAGAACCATTCGGAACGACACTCTCGCTGTTCAACGAACCCCTGGCATCTGAACTTTGGGAAGGTCGTGTCCAAGTGGTACCGATGCTCGACACCCCGGTACCCCTCGATGAGTTCGAGCGTAACGACCAGACCAGGTTGGCGGCCGCCCGCCTTGAAATTTTCCTTGACTACGTTGCCTTTCTTGCCGCCGACGGACGCGAATTCATCCTCGATGCCACCTATACCGAGATGCTCACCGGCGAGGAGCAACGCCTCCAGGATGCCCTCGAACCGTTGAAATCGTTCGCTGCATCGACCCCTGACAACGACCTAAAGAATCGTATCGATTCCATCCTCGCCTCGTTTGGAGCATCGCCCGCAAACGATCCGAACTAGCGGATATTAGATGTCAGAACGTAAGCGTACGTAGTGGCAATGTGTTGCGAATTCCCTTAAGCCTTTCGGCGTGGTTTGGCGATTGTCTTCGACGGGGCCGTCGGTTGCGTTGATGGCGGAGGGGTCAGCCATTCATGCGCGAATGTTGGCTCAACGGATGCAATGTGGACGAAATCGTGATCGTAGTGAAGGACTGGAATCTCAAGCCTTAGTGCAACCGCTGCGACCAATAGGTCGTTAACTTTGCGACCCTTTAGCCCTCCTCCCGAAAGCGCAGTTTGGAGTCTCCCTACGACACGAAAGTCTTCGGGTTCGATCTCGGCAAGGTTGAAACCTGCGAGTGCCTCATCGAGGCGGACCATATCCTCCACGCTGGACGCTGAGAATCGAATCTCGAGCCAAGCCACCTGCGGAAGCCACAGCGCTGCACGCAGCCCAACCTCTTTCAGGCGTTCGGGGGCAAGACGTTGGTTTGTGATGGCGCTGGTATCGAGGATGTATGCGTCGATTATCGCCACGCTTCGTCCTTGTCGAACGGGTTCTCTGCAAACCAGTCACCGAGCGATTCGATCGCTTCGGACTGACGACGACGCCTTTCGGTCACGACGAATCGAAGGGCCTCGTTCACCGCCTCCTTCATCGAGGCCGCGTGAAGAATTTCGGTCGCTTCGGCCAAAAGCTCTTCATCTACCTCAATAACTGTGCGTTTCATGCCTGAAGTATATATTCCAGTAGAGCTTTGCACAATGCGACCATCGACATGCATCATCGGTGCTGTCGCATTGCGCCGGACTATTCGTGTTGGCCAAGCGCCATGGCTACATACGAATCGCCGGAAATCCTCCAAATACAGCCATTCGGTCCAAGGCCCAATCACCTGGCAGCATCGGGCATCAAAAGTCAGTTCGCCGGCAACATCGCTGGTGGGCAACAATGCTTGCATGGAAGTGACAACTGACCAAGTTCAACACAGTGGGGAAGGCGCGGAGCTGTCGAAGTATGCGTTCCGGTTACCCGCTGGAACGAGAACGGCGCCGCACCCTACGCGCTCCGATATTCACCTGCTCGGTTTGGATTTCAACGCTTCGCCGCTAGAGCCGCTGGCCTGGATGCGGGACAACGCGCCTGTGTATTGGGATGACAGCACCGGTATTTGGGGAATCACTCGACACGCCGACATCATGAGGATCGAGGCCGATGCAAAGACTTTCTGTTCGGTGCTCGGATCACGGCCCGAGAGTTCGGTGCCGTCGATGATTAACCTCGATGATCCCCAACACACCAATCGTCGGCGACTCATTAGCTCCGGCTTCACCCCGAAGCGAGTCCGTCGTCATGAGGACTTCCTACGTTCGATCGTGACCGGCCTCATCGATAGGGTGATCGAACAGGGCAGGTGCGATTTTGTTCAAGACATAGCGACACCCATTCCGTTGAAAATGATCGCCACGCTTATGGATTTGCCCGAGGCCGATTACGACAAGCTGATTCACTGGTCAGACCTGTTCGCAACGGGCGGAGAGGAGGTGCGTGATCAGGTGGTCAGCGCCGTCTACGAGTACGCGGCGTACATTCTTGCCATCGTGGAACAGCGGCGGGGGAGCGACGCTCAGGATATCGTTAGCCTGCTCACGAATGCTCTGCCGGGTGGCGAACCACTTGGTGCCGAGGACCTCGTCCACGAGACGATGCTCATCTTGGTCGGTGGCGACGAGACGACTCGGCACGTAATGTCCGGCGGATTGCTAGCGCTGCTGCAGAACCCCGAACAGCTGGATCGTCTGCGCGCTGATCGATCGCTACTGCCTGGTGCGGTAGAAGAAATGCTGCGTTGGGTTACCCCGGTGCGCAACATGAACCGCACTGCAACTCGAGACGTTGAAGTGAACGGGCAGCAGATCCGCGAAGGCGACCGTATGCTCCTGCTGTATCTGTCGGGCAATCGTGACGAAGCGGTGTTCACCGATCCCGAACGCTTCGACATCACTCGAGATGAGAACATGCACGTTGCCTTCGGCGGATTTGGTCGGCATTTCTGTCTCGGCGCACAACTGGCCCGCTTGGAACTGACGGTACTGTTCGAAGAGGTGCTTGACCGCTTGCACGATCTAAAGATCGATGTCGATGCCCCGCCGCCTCAAGAACGCAGAGGGAACTTCGTGTTGGGCCTTGAGCGGCTCCCAGTCATCTTCCGTCCCAGCAACTAAAGGCGGGTATCGCTTCGGATAGGAGTGACAGAAGCTCACCTCCGCGAACAACCTTTTTCGACTTCTATCCCCCAAATGGGGGATATCTCCGCCACGGCAGCCAGGCAGGATGAAACAGCCCCCGCGCCAATCGACGACGGGATGTGTGACACCGACCTGGAGGACGCCGTGAGGCTTACGAAGACCAACAAACCGTCCAGAGGAGTGCGCCGCGCCATCTTGCGTAGCCTTATCGCTAGCGCGCTGGCGATGGCGGGCGCACAGTTCGTCGTTAATCCCGCAACGAGTGCCACGACATTCGTAGTCAACTCAGCGGGGGACCAGTTCGACCTCGCGCTCAATGGCGTGTGCGACGTTGACGGCGCCGGGACATGCACACTGCGAGCTGCGATCACCGAGGCGAACTCCCTTGCCGGACTCGACACGATCAACTTCAGCATTCCCGGAAACCCCACGATCGTCCTCAGCGCCCCGCTCACCAACATCAACGAAATAGTGGTAATCGATGGCCTGACCCAGCCAGGTTCAAGCTGCCAGACACCACAGGTCGAGATCGACGGCAGCGCCATGCCTGGGGTTGCGAATGACGTGTTTCGGGTGAACTCAGGGGCTGCTGGGACGACCATCCGAGGACTTGCCCTTTCCAAATTCAAAAACAACGGCATCGGGATCAACGTGTTCGCGAACGCCATGTTGATCGAGTGCAACCGGCTCGGGATTGACCGTAGTGGGACGATTGCCAACCAGGTTCGCGCTGGGACGGTGCTCGCCCTGGAGAACGGAACCACGGCCAGCACGGTTGGCGGCATCGGCCGGGGAAACATGTTCGGCGGTAGCGCGGGCACGGCATTGTTCCTTGGAGGCACCGGTCATCTCGTAGTGGGGAACTCGTTCGATCTCGATATCAACGGGGCGTACCTTCCGTTTCCCTTGGGCAGCACGAACGGAACAATCCGCGCTCAGTCGATCCTCGTTGCCGGACCCGGCAACACGATCGGTGGAACGGCTAACGGTGCTGGGAACCGACTCCGGACGGGTGGCTGGACCGGCATCCACGTCCCCCCGGGACCGTTCCCCTTCAATACTGGTAACCAGATCCGTGGGAACAGCATCAAGCACGAGCCGGGGGTGGTCCAGACCGCAGCCTCGGCACCATTCATGCTTCCCATCGATCTCGGTGACTTGATCTTCTTTCCGCCGACTCAGCCAACGGTAAATTTCAATCACCAAGGTGTCGTGACGGGGCCAAATCGGTATCAGAACTACCCCGTGATCACCGTCGCTTCAGTCACCGGTGGAACGACACGCGTAGTCGGAACGCTCGACGGGATCCCCGGTCGCAGCTATGGCATCGACGTGTTCTCGACGCCGACCTGTCACCCCTCCGGGTTTGGCGGCGGAGGCACCTACTTGGGCGAGATCGTGACGGTCGCAGCGGCGAACGGTGTTGCTTCCTTCGATGCGAACCTCGCCGGTGGAATCGGTGAACCCGCCGGTATCTCCACGACAGCCACCGATCTGACAACGCTCGATACCTCCGAGATGTCGTATTGCCGACCGTCGACCACGACAAACCTCACGTGGGCGACGGCGCAACCGATCTCTGGGAGTGTCAGCCAATACGTGACCGATCGGGGGCAGGAGAAGTGGTTTAGCTTCCCGGTGAACCCGGGCGACAAGGTGACTGTCACGCTGGCCGGCCAGCCCGGAAGTGCCGTTACCTTGCACCGCGATCCAAACCCGTTCTACAACGGGCTTACCAACCCCACAACCGCTGCAGTACTGAGCGCCCAAGCCGCCGACACTGGGTTCTTGCCGTCGGGCTTCCTCCCGTCGGGGTTTCTCCCAAGCGGATTCTTGCCGTCTGGTTTCTTGCCGAGCGGTTTCCTGCCAAGCGGGTTCTTGCCGTCTGGTTTCCTGCCCAGCGGTTTCCTTCCAAGTGGGTTTCTACCGTCCGGGTTTCTCCCGAGCGGGTTCTTGCCGTCTGGTTTTCTGCCGAGCGGTTTCCTTCCGAGTGGGTTTCTACCGTCCGGGTTTCTCCCAAGTGGGTTCTTGCCGTCTGGTTTCCTGCCCAGCGGTTCGCTCCCGTCCGGGTTTCTCCCAAGTGGGTTCCTCCCGTCAGGGTTCCTGCCCTCCGGCTTTCTTCCGACCGGCTCGACCGATGCCTACGCGAGCGCTTCGCGACGCAGCCTTCTCGCTGTCGCCGCAGATCCGTATGCACCCATACAAACTATCGAGCGCAACACCTATGATCTCCAGGAGAACCTCTACGTCCGCGTCGTCGGCCCGTACAACCTCTCGACGCCCTTCCAACTCAGCGTGAACGTCAACGGAGGTGTGTGCAGCACGTTGCAACCGGTCCCGTCGGGTCTCGCAATCAACGCGAACGCCACCAACGCGAACCGCAAAAGCGTCATCGTCACCGACTCGTCCCGGTTGCCAGGCACGGCTGCCGAGAAGTCGACGGCACTGTCGAAGCTGCAGACGCTGTCGACCCGCGCGGATGTGCAAGGCGTGATCGTCGATCTCGCCGGCACGACCTATCCACGGGTCGACTTCGCCAGAACCCAAGCGGATGCATTCCCCGGTTGTCCGAGTGCTAAGAACCTCCTTGCCACCGAAATCAAAGCGGTGATTGATGCACACAAATTGGCGAACGCAGGTTCGGTTGAGTATGTCGTGCTGGCTGGTGGCGCCGATGCAATTCCGTTCCATCAGGTCCAAGATGCAGCTGGGCTCGCGAGCGAAGCTGAGTACGTTCCGCCAGCGGCTCCGAACAGCCCATCGGAGGCCGGCCTTCGCCTTGGGTTGATGGCAGGGCAGGACTTCTATGGATCCGATGTGCAGCTCTCGATCAACGGTCGCACGATTGCAGTTCCGTCGACTGGAGTGGGGCGACTCGTCGATTCCGCGGTCGATGTGAGCGCGGCGGTCGACGCATACATCGCAACGAACGGTGTCGTCACACCGAACTCGTCGCTCATCACCGGGTATGACTTCGTTGGTGATGCTGCGGCAGACATCGCCGCCGACGTTGCGATCGGCACCGGATCAACACCGGACACGTTGATCCAAGCGCCGGGTGAACAGCCGACTGCTCCGAGCGCGTGGACGGCAACGCAACTCAAGACCAAGCTTCTCTCCGGAAACAACGATCTCGTTGTTCTCACGGGTCACTTCGCTGCCGGCAATTTGTTGGCCGCGGACTACAACACCGAACTGTCTGCAAGCGAAGTGACAGCCTCTGGAGCGAACCTCGCTAACTCGGTCATTCTTGCCCTCGGCTGTCACAGCGGCTACACGATCACATCACCAGACCTTCTAGCCGGTTCGTCTCCCGATCCCGATTGGGCGAAGGCGTTCCTTCGCAAAGGAGTAGCGGGATACATCGGTGCAACGGGCTATGCATACGGCGACACCGAACTCGTGGAATACGGCGAGCGTCTCTCGGTCAACTTTGTGCAACAGATGCGCACCGGGCCGGGACCGATTCCCCTGGGCCGAGCGCTCGTGGCTGCCAAGCGCAACTATCTCGCCACAACGGCACAGATGACCGGTCTCGATGAGAAGACCGTTGTTGCCATGACGCTCTACGGATTGCCGATGATGAAGGTCGACATGCCCGGCCCTCGACGACCCGTGCCGGTGGTTCCAACCATCGTGACTTCATCGACCGACATCGCAACCGGACCGGGCGCGAACACTGGCCTGAGCAGCACCACCAGAACGATCACCCCGACTCTCACCCAGCAGACGAAGGTGCTGGCGAACCTCGATGGTGGCCCGAACGTCACCACGACGTACTTCACCGGCCGTGATGGAATCGTTGCCAACCCGTTCGAACCAATCCTGCCCAAGGAGATCAACCAGGTAAGCCTGCCGGGCAAGGTCCTGCGTGGCGTCGCTCTGCGCGGTGGAACCTATACCGACCGAACCGGCATCACTCCGCTCACCGCTTCACCGAACACCGAAACGTCCGGGCCACACCGTTCGTTCAACTCCGACACGTTCTATCCGACCCAGACATGGTCGCCGAACTTCTACGACGCGGTCACCGGCGGCGTGACCAAGCTCATCACCTACCCCGCACAGTTCAGATCAACTGCACCGGGGGCCACTGACGGCACGCTGCGCACGTTCGACAACGTGAATCTGTCGTTCTTCTACATGCCGGAATCGTGGACGGCACAAACGTCATCTGCAGTGGTGAAAGCCGCAGCAGTGAGTCCTGGTCCAGAGGTCTTCGGTGCATCTGCTGCGGCGGATGGGCCGGTCGTTACGTTCAAGGTCAACGTCCGCAACGAAGGCTCGGCCGGCGTCGCGCAGGTGTGGGTTCTCTACACCGGTCTGCCGGGAAGCCCGTTCCACGGCACATGGGCACCGCTTGATCTCGTTCCCGATGCGTCGGCGGATCCCGACCCGACGGTGTGGACGGGAACGCTGAACATCGGGAGTGCGAACCCCGGCGATCTTCGCTTCATGGTGCAGGCAGTCAACGGTGCGGGGCTCGCGTCGGGTGCCACAAAACTTGGCGCGTTCTATTCCGTGGCCGGTACGACGGCAACCCCGCCAGCGCCCGCGCCAACGCAGATGGTGTTCTCCGCCGCGCCAGGTTCGGTTGCCTATCAACGTCCGGTGACGTTCTCTGCGCAGCTCGCTCCTGCGTTGGCAGGACGTGTTGTGATCTTCGATGTCGCGGGACAGCAGGTGCAGGGCCTAACCAACGCGAGTGGTGTCGCGACGGCAACACTCACGCCGGTGCTGGTCCCCGGTTCCTACTCGGCCCGCGCAACGTTCCGCGGCGAGGATCTTTACCTCACCTCGAGCGTCGTGACGGCCTTTACCGTTACCAAGGAAGCAACTGCGGTGACGCTCGTTCCTCCGACTTCGTCGGTCGAATCGGGCGCGCCGAACACCGTTGTGGCCACAGTGCGCGACTCAATCGGTCGCAACCTCGGCGGGAAGTCGATCGTTTTCGTGCTCACACCACCAGCGGGCGCACCGATTATCCGTACGGCCATCGCCGACTACTGGGGATCGGCCCCGCTCGGCCTAGTCGATGCGGTACCGGGGACCTACACCGTCGTTGCTCACTTCGGAGGCACCGTCGCCACCTCGCCGATCGATTCGAACTACGCAGGATCGCAGAGTCCACCGATTTCGCTCACCGTCAACGCGATACCTCCGCCCAACATCATTGCGACCGCCAACAATGCCGACCAGACCGCCTACATCGCCGACACGTGGACGAAGCAGAACGTAACCGTGAGCTTCGCGTGTGCTGACGCAGTCGCCGTGGCGAGTTGCACCGCTGCGCAAGCGGTCACCACTGAAGGCATCACGGTTGTCGTGAACGGTACGGCCGTGAATTCCCGAGGGATCTCGGCGACGACAACGTTCGGTCCGATCAAGATCGACCTGACCGCCCCGGTGATCTCGTTGACCGCTCCGCTCACCGGTGCGGCATTCACCGTCGGCGATGTCGTCACGGCGACGTACTCGTGCACGGACGCGACGTCGGGGGTCGCGAACTGTGCTGGCGATGTGGCGACCGGTCAGGCGATCGACACGTCGACGCCCGGCTCGAAGAGCTTCACGGTCAACGCCGTGGACCAAGCCGGAAACAGCTCCACCGCGACCGTGAACTACACCGTCGCGGCGGTGCCAATACCCGGACCCGTAGTGCTGGCCAACATGGGTGTCGCTGGTCTCGAAGACGTTGGCTTCCCCACCACCGCGGTAGTGGTGAGCGGATCGTTCACCAACCCTAGCGGTCAAGGTCCCTTCAGTGCGACGGTCCGCTGGCAAGCAGGCGGCACGTTCAGCCCACTGGTGCTGAACAGCAACCGGGAGTTCGCCACAGCACGGGTGTACCCCTCCGCGGGAAGTCGGGTCGTGACCGTCCGCATCTGCAACGCGGCCGGGCAGTGCGGAACCGATGACCTGACCATCCGGGCCGCCATCGATCCTGACGTGACGCCGATCCGCGAGTGCGTTGTCGATCGAGGCGCGGCGACGAACCCGAGATACCAAGCGCGCTTTGGATACAACAACACGGCGAGCTACGCGGTTGTGCTGGCCACCATTCCGTTGATCGACAACACGTTCACGGTGTTGCCGGTTCTGCGAGGCCAACCCCAGATCTTCCTCGCCGGGAGTCGGAGCAATGTGTTCTCGGTTGGGTTCTCCAGCGGGTCCATCACCTGGCGCCTCGACGGGCGAACCGTAACGGCCAACGCGTCGTCGCCGAGGTGTTGAGCGAATCTCCGCTCGCCTATCTCCCCACCGATCGACGCCACGCGCTGGTGCGTGGCGTCGACCTGCCGTCGCGTACAACCGGTGCCGCTCTCTTCGCTGACATCTCCGGTTTCACGCCGTTGACTGAGGCGTTCGTGACGGCACTCGGTCCCCAACGCGGGGCGGAGGCACTGCCGGTGCAGCTGAACCGAATCTACGACGCGCTTGTCGCCGAGGTCGACGCCCAACGGGGGAGCGTGCTGACCTTCAGCGGCGATGCCATCACGTGTTGGTTCGACGACAACGGTGACGACGGCTGGAACCCGGCTCCGGATTCTTCTGGGGCCTTTCCTGCAGCGCGTCCTTCGGCTGCGCACCGGGCGACCACAAGCGCGCTTGCCATGCAGGCCGCAATGGCTTCGTTCGCCTCCGTCGAGGTTCCCGGAGTGGGCGCGGTTGCATTGGCGGTAAAAGTGGCCGTAGCCGTCGGCCCTGTTGTTCGATTCGTGGTTGGCGACCCGGCGATCCAGTCCATCGACGTACTCGCCGGTGAGACCCTTCAACGGCTGGCCCGCGCTGAACATCTCGCCGAGCGCGGCGACGTGCTAATCGACGAATCAGCCGCGCTCGTGCTCAATCCCCCCGGTGCCGTTGACAGTCCGCTCGACGTTGAGGCCTTGATATGGAGAACCGACCCCGACACCAATGAACGATTTGCGGTGGTAAGCGCGCTTCGTAACCTTATCGTGCCCGACCCATGGCCGGCACTCGACGACGCCTCGCTGAGCGATGATGTGCTGAGGCCGTGGCTGCTGCCGCCGGTTGCCAATCGCCTTTTCGGTGGGGCCGGTGAGTTCCTCACCGAGCTTCGCCCCGCGGTGTCGATGTTCGTCCGCTTCGGTGGCATTGACTACGACGACGACCCCCGCGCTGAGGCGCACCTGAGCAACTTCATCGGCTCCGTCCAAGAGGTGCTTCATCGATACGAAAGCTACGTACTGCAGCTGACGATCGGTGACAAGGGCAGCTATCTCAACACGTCGTTTGGAGCGCCCGTTGCCCACGGAGACGACATCAGCCGCGCCGTGAGCGCCGCACTTGAGTTGCGTGACCGGCCGTGGACGGACGTTGGCGATCTACAGATCGGGGTCGCCCAAGGTCGGTTTCGTACGGGCGCCTATGGTGGTGTTACCCGACGAACCTATGGGGTTCTCGGTGATGAGGTGAACCTCGCGGCTCGCCTCATGACTGCCGCATCGCCAGGCGATGTAATCGTGGACCAGTCGGTGCGAAAGGGTGCCAACGACACATTCGCCTGGGAGGCGTTGGCTCCGCTTCAAGTCAAGGGCAAGACCACCACCATTCGGGCGTCGCGTCTTGTTGGCCTCAGCGACCCAGACTCGGTTGGGCTACGCCCGGTTCGTTACGCACTTCCAATGTTTGGTCGAGACGACGAACTTGCCATGGTCACTCAGAGGTTGACCGATGTCCGCAACGGGCGGGGCCAGGTGATCGCCATTACCGGTGAAGCCGGCATGGGGAAGTCCCGCATGGTGTCGGAAGTGATTCGTGAAGCTGACCGCTTGGGAATGGCCACGTTTGGAGGTCAAAGCCAGTCCTATGGCATAAACGCGAGCTACCTCGTGTGGCAAGCCATCATCGGTGGTGTTCTTCGCGTCGACCATCGCCAGCAACGCGAGGAACAAATCCGAGCTGTCGATGCCGCCCTGAATTCGATCGACCCGGCGCTCGTCCTGCGTTCACCGCTGCTCGGACCGCTGATGAATCTTGCCATCGACGATAACGAACTCACCACGACATTCGACCCGGCCCTGCGCAAGGCGTCGTTGGAGGCGTTGCTCGTTGACGTGATCCGGGCCCGGGCCACAGAACAACCGATGCTGCTGGTGTTTGAGGACGCCCACTGGATCGACCCGTCATCGACTGATCTGCTCGACGCTGTGGCACGGGCGTGCTCTGACGTTGCGTTGTGTCTGTTGGTCGTGTACCGGCGCGTTGACGCAGATAGCGTCACGGTGCCTGCTGCGGGCTTTCGTTCGGTTCCCTGGTTCACTGAGGTTCCGCTCTCGGTGCTGCCGCCGGCCTCCGTTGCTCTCCTAGTTCACGCCAAGCTCGATCAACTCTTTCCTGCCATCGCACCCGACCAGCAGACCGAACGTCTCGTCGACGAATTGCGAGTCCGCTCCCAGGGAAACCCGTTCTACGTTGAGGAGCTACTGCACTTCTTCTCCGATCGGGGCCTTGATCCACGAGACCCCGGATCCCTTGACCGGCTGGATCTTCCCGACAGTTTGTTCAGCCTGATTCTCGGCCGCATCGATCACCTAACGGAAGATCAGAAGACCGCGTTGAAGGTCGCGAGTGTTATCGGCCGGATTTTCCGGGTTGCCATGTTGACGGGCGTGTACCCGCCCTTCGTCGACCGAGAAGGGTTTAGCGATGATCTCGAACTGCTGTTTGAAATGGAGATCACGCTGCTCGATGAGCCCGAGCCGGAACTGTCGTATTTGTTCAAACACGTGCTCACTCAGGAAGTGGCGTATGAGACGCTGTCGTTTGCTACCAGAGCGATGTTCCATGAGCAGATCGGCCGCTATATCGAGCAGACTCGCGCCGAGGACCTCGATACCCAACTCGACCTGCTCGCCCACCACTACGACCTCAGCGAGAACACGGAGAAACGGAGTGAGTTCCTTCTGCGGGCGGCCCAGTCGGCTAAGGCGGCCGGGGCCAACCTGTCGGCGATCAGCTATTACCGGCGAGTGCTGCCGTTGATCACGGGACCTGAGCGGGGAGACGTCTTGTTGCATTACGGCCAGGTCCAAGAACTCGTTGGTGAATGGAACGATACCGAATCTTCGTACCGCGAATCGCTCGACCTCGGTACTGCCTCCGGCGACGATAGGGCCAAAGCTCGAGCCGAATTCGCGCTCGGTGTGCTCGAACGAAAGCGAGGCTCCTACGCCGAGGCGGTGCGTTGGCTGACCAACAGCCGCAACAGCTTCTCGATACTCGACGACACCACGGGCCGTAGCCGCACGACGGCTGAACTTGCCGAGGTCGACCGGCTGCAGGGTCGATACAGCGAAGCCGCTGAGCATTTCGAGCAAAGTGCCCAGCTTTCTCGCATGATTGTCGACGAGACCGCGCAGCGCGACGCTTTGGCTCATGCCCTGAAAGGGGCCGCCGCGGTTGCCGCCGGGCAAGGCGACTACGCAACCGCGCGTCGATACAATAGCGACAGTGTTGGTCTCCGCCGCTTGCTGAACGACAAGCACGGGGTGGCCGTTCTGCTGAACAATCAGGGCATCATCGCTCGCTTCGAACAGCACCTCGACGAAGCCAGAGCGTTCAATGCGGAGAGCGTCGCACTGTTCCGGGAGGTGGGGGACCGATGGGCCCTCGGTCAACTGCTCAACAACCAGGCATGCGTAGCGGCCGATCAGCGCGACTACGCCAGCGCCATTTCCCTGCTCGACGAGAGCTTGACCATTCGCCGTCAACTTGGGGACCGGGCCGGGCTGGCATTGTCGCTCAACACGCTTGCTGACGTCCTGATCGATCAGGGGCGGTTCAACGATGCCGTCGTATCGCTCGACGAGAGCTTCGAGATCAGCCGTGAGCTCGGTGATTTCACCGCCATCGCGTACCTCGTCGAGGACTACGCAGGAGTCGCCGCGTGGGAAGGCAAGGCCGCTGAAGCAGTGCGCCTCGCCGGATTCTCTGCTGGTCTGCGCGAACAGATGGGCGCAAAGCTTCCGCCCAGCGAGGCACAACGACTCGAACGTCTTCTGGCCTCAACACGCGGAACAATCTCCAATCCGAATTCCACCGAGCATTGGGCGACCGGCCGTCGTCTCGGACTGGCTCTCAACGTCGATACCCTGTTTTCTGAACGAGCGCCGTGACCTCCTTTTTGATGCGAAGAACTTCGTTACCTGGGCCTGGCTTAGGTGGCCAGAGGTCCAAAATTGGGGCTGTTTTGCGTCGGCCCCATTATCGAGACGATTCCGTTTAGAGAAAGTCAGCGCGCAGATTATCCTGCGGGGCGACGTCGCTGGCTTTCGGTTGGGCGTGACGATCTACTCAAGGGTAAGCTCCTGCGTGTTGGGGAACGTCTTGGAGCGCCGCAACGAATTCGGCATCGTGAACGATTGGTAGGCCTCCCTGCATTCCTTGCAGGTAGCGGCGGCTCACGTTTTCGTCTCGTCGTGGGTTGAAGTCGAGAAGTGGAACAAGCTACTCGAACCATCGTTGCGCTTCTCGATGAACCAGATTTGGTCACGTCCGATTAGTCGCTTGTCGCCGGTTGAATCGAGGTCTATCGTGCTTTGATCCGAACTACTGTCTTTGGATTGTCCATTTCGTTGTTATTCGATGAAATGGACACATAAAACACATGTACTCACCTAAGATGGTGCAATGAAAGTCGCTCCAAAGATTTCGTTGGGGAACCTTGACGATCGTTTGATAGGTGCCGGGCGCTACACCGCGACCGTGGCAGAACTGGTGGAGGAGACCGAAGCGACTCCGTCGGCGGTCCGGTCTGCTCTTGCAAGGCTGGTGGAGAAGCGTCGAGCGTTTAGTCCGGCTCGTGGGCTGTTCGTTTTCGTTCCATCGGAGTTTCGTTCGTGGGGTGTAGTGCCCGCCGAGTGGTTTATCGATCAGATGATGCAACATCTCGATCGGGAGTACTACGTTGGCTTACTTTCCGCGGCTCAGCTGCACGGAGCGGCGCATCAGCGACCGCAGGTCACGCAGGTGATCGTAAACAGCCCAGTCGCTGATCGAGATCTGGAACGCGTGCGTTTGCGGTTTTATGCGAGCGACGCGGAATTTTCGAAGTTGCCGATTCAACGTCGAAACTCCAAGACGGGAACGTTTGCTGTTTCTTCTCCTGAACTCACGGTCGTGGACTTGTGTAGCCGCCCGGTACTAGCCGGTGGGCTTGACAACATTGCGACAATCATCATTGAACTTCACGAAGAACATAAGCTCACCTCCCAAGGATTCGCGAAACTTGCGGGGTTGGTTGCAGCCCATGCTCTTAAGCGCGCTGGATATTTAGTTGAGTCACTTACGGATCTCCAGCTTGACGAGCTTGCTATTGCTCTGAAGATGGGCGAGCCGACCATGCTTGATCCCGATGGTGATCGGCGAGGCCCAGTGGATCGCCGTTGGAATGTTCGCGTCAATGTGGAAGTCGAGTCCGAAGCATGATCAGCAACGACGCAATCATTGAATGGCAGAGCACCGTCGGCTCCGCCAGCTCACAACACGCCGAACAAGATCTTGTGTTGTCCCGCCTCATCATCGAGATCGCCAACAATGCGTTTCTCGGCGAAGAGCTGGTGTTTCGTGGCGGAACTTGCCTGCACAAGCTCCATCTCGCAAAGCCGTTGCGCTACAGCGAAGACCTCGACTACGTCCGATCAACGAACACCCCAATCGGGCCGTTCATCGACCAATTTCGCGGGCTGGGTGAAATGCTTGGCATGAAGGTGAACACCGAAATTTCTCGTCACCCGAAAGTTTACCTACGCTCGGATTTTGAGGATGGTGGCGGCCGAATGCGTATCAAGATCGAAATGAATACCTTCGAAACTTCACCGGCGTTGGAACCAATCCGTGTGCCCTTTCGTGTCGATTCGCGATGGTGGACGGGTGCTGCTGACGTGAAGACGTTTCGAGTCGAAGAATTGGTAGCGACGAAACTTCAAGCGCTTTACCAACGCCGAAAAGGGCGAGATCTCTTCGACCTGTGGCTGGCGCTCACCGAACTAAACATACCGCCCGAAGCTATTCTCGCGGGCTTTGCCCCGTACCGCCCTGATGGATACACCAAAGAATTAGCGATCGCCGGATTGGCAGGGCACCTCGCTCACCCAAGCTTTCGAGCAGACGCCGAACTAATGGCTGTTGCGTGCCCTCAGTACAACCTTGACGAAGCAGGAGAGTTGGTCCGTCGGGCGTTACTCGATCACGTTTGAGCAGCTGCGTGCTGGATAGGTAGGTTTCAGCTCAAGCGACTATTGTCTCCCGGTCCCGTTCGGCTAACGCCGGTCTTTCCATCCTGCTCCATCACTTGAGGTTCCACCCTGGGCGAATTCGTCACCATCAACGCCCCCCAACGGCACCGGCACCTTTTCGGCGTATCTGGCCAAGCCGGAGGCAAAGAACGTCAAGAAACCGCTCCTCTTTCACATGGCTGAACTGGATTCCTACGCCCGGCCGAGCACGCGAAGCGTTGGTGGCGGGATTCGGTGGCAATACCAACGCAACGTTCCAGGTCTACATGGGCCAGGATCACGCGGTCGCTCGCGAGGAAGGCGAGCGCTACGACAAGCCGTCGGCGCTAATGGCCGGTGGCCGCACCATGGAACTCTTCCATCGCACCATTGGACCTATCCACGATCTCTCGAAGCTCTGGGACGATCATTGCTACCTTCGAATTCGCAACCCGTGATGTTCCAGCAACCATTGGCCACGATGGTCGTGCAGCCTTACGTCAACCACATACCCACGATGACCGGGGGGTAGGAGCGCAGCAGTTGAGCCGGTTCTACCAATGGCACTTCGTGAACGCGAATCCCGAAGACACGAAGTTGATCGCTCACTCGACTCCAGCTCATTATTCGCCGTTGTTCGGGGAGGGTCAGTCGAGGTGCGCAGTGTCGTTGAAGAGGTGGAGCCGACGGTAGTCATTGTTCACGATCAGGTGATGCACTGAAGCGTTCTCCGCTCCCCAGTGATAGCCCGAAGGTGTGCCAGTGGCCCATTGCGCGATCGCACTGATGACCCCTCCGTGAACCACGCAGACAACACGCTGGTTGCGATGGCGTTGGTGGAGGTCCATGAGGGCGCTGATACAGCGGTCCTGCAGCTGTTGCGTGGATTCTGCTCCGGGGATGACACCCCACTCTCCGGATTGGATGGCCTGCACCGCAAGAGGGTCACCCGATGCGAATCTGGCCCTGCTTTCGCCGCCTTCCCATTCGCCAAGAAACACCTCGCGCAAGTCAAAGACTTCTTCAGCCACCTGGCCGGATTGTGCAAGATACGGCGCGATCGTTTGTTGTGTCCGTCGAAGAGGAGTCACGTATACGGCATCGATCGATTCACGCAACATCCGGGGCGCTAGGAGTTCGGCTTGTTCTAGGCCAAGAGGGGAGAGGGCGGGGTCACC
>JAYSVF010000327.1:0-6715 GCA_043718695.1 Acidimicrobiia bacterium
CGAATTTCGCGGCGGCGGACATGGTTTGGCGCTGCTCCAAACTCTTCGAGCACGTACGAACGGACGCGTCGAATGGTCAGTTCTGGATTGGAACGAACCCTCAATCCGGTTCTATGAATCGCTCGGCGCTGAACCGGTAGACGGCTGGACCCGCTACCGCTGGCTGCCTCCACAAACCTGAGCCACCGATTCAGACTTTTCCATTCGACGCATTCCGGGGTTGTGTAAAAGGGCGGTTGCAAGGGGCGGTTTTACGTCCAATCGATTTCACTTTCGCAGTTGTTGCGTTCACTCTTCGAGCAGGTTGATGCAGAACTAGCATGTAGTCGCAATCGAAAGCCGTCAGCGGTCGGCGGTTGCGTTTCGTCTCGCTCCAGGAGGACTCGTGGCCGTCATCGACGTAGCCGGGTACATCGCCGATCTCAAAGACCACGCCACCAACGACCATGGATTCCATGTGCACGATGAGCGGCACCTCGTCGAGACGTATTCGCTGCGCCAGGCCTGGGAGGTAGACCTTCATCCGGAGGAAGGCTGCAACGGCCCCCTTGACCTGCACCTCACCCTTGAAGTGGATCCACGGGTCTTGTTGTCGTTTGAGGACAAAGTGGCAGAGATCCAAGATCACGAAGATCCACCGGACAGTTTCTTTTTCCCGCTGACGCTGACCTGGGCGCTCCCCCCGCTCCCCCATCCCCCTGATTTGTTGGTTTTGGCCACTGAACTTGCTGGCGTTGGCGGCCCGGAACTCCCGTTGGAAGTTTCTGCCATCGATTCCTACGGTGCCGTCACGGATGCGCCGGAACGTTCGCTCACTATCGTGGCTCGTCGCCCGGTGTCGTTGGCCAGGGTTTTTAGTGGCGAAGAACTGCTGTGTGACCTGCTCGACGGCTGCAAACGGGTGAGTCTTTACCTCCTCGAAGTAGCTCCGGGTTGGCTTGGTCACTGAGGATTTCTCGGGTTGGCGCTCTATCCACAACGGAAAATCACCGGCGCTGGTTTGAACCGCTGCTAATGTCTGTTCCGACACATTCCGGGATAGCTCAGCTGGCAGAGCACTTGACTGTTAATCAGGGTGTCGTAGGTTCGAGCCCTACTCCCGGAGCCACATGAACGACCCGCCACACGGCGGGTCGTTTATTGTGTGGGTACTGTTTCGATTCGTTAGGGGATTGCTGCAGTTTTGCGGTCAATCCACCCAGCATCATCTACCGAGACGGCAATTAGCCCGAAAACAGTCCACTATTTTCGTTTGTGCGGCGCGATGAGCCACTTGCGCAACGGGTTTTACCCTACAATGCAGTCGCTAATAAGTCCCTTTGTCAAAAGGGATGAAGCACTTCGAAATCGAAGTCACCGACGCGAATCACACGCGACTTCCGCTTGCCAGATACGTAGTTCATGCGCCGCATGAACGGCCTACACGATGCCGCAGATCGTCATCGTGTCAACCGACCCGGAGCATGAATGTCACAACCATTAACCACGCGTTTACACCGCCACGCGTTCGGAACAATTCTGATCATTGCCGTGCTCGGTTCAACGGCACTGGCGTCATCTCCCGCCTCGGGAACTGTCGCCGTTGAAACAGAACTTGCCGGCCGGATTAACCAAGAACGAGCTGCTGCGGGGCTCCCTGCCTTAGTAGTTCAAGAGAAACTCATTGACAAGGCCCGTGGTTGGTCGCAAAAAATGAGCGTCGCTTCTGGCCCCAACCGTGGACCGGCTTGCAAGCTTTCTCATAACCCAAGACTCGCAACAGAATTGCCTCTCGCTTGGCGCTCACTCGGAGAGAACGTTGGATGCTCGGCCACCAACGTTGAGGCACTTCACCAAGCGTTCATGAACTCTCCAGAGCATCGCAAAAACATCCTGGATTCCAAATTTGATTCAGTGGGCGTGGCCGTCGTTATGGCCGATACGACCATGTTCGTGACCGAAGTTTTTATGCAAACGAAACCCATCGTCGCACTGACCAACTCCACACGTCCCGCCGGAGTTGAATCAGCAAAGACGTCGGCAAGAAGAGTCAAAAAGAAAGCGAAATCACCGAGCAGAGCACGATAAGAAACTGCCGTGCTAAGCCAGTGCTAAATGATGCTGGATGCTGGATACTGCGGATACTGCGTACACACAGGGTGGTGAACTTCGGGACTCCCTGAGAATTAGCCAAAGGATTTATTCGCCAGTCCTCTAATCGGGCTCACGCACTCGTAGGCTCGAGCAGCATAAGGCCATTGTGGGTGTTTGATGTGGGTACGTGAGTGGCTCGATAGGTTTCGGTTACGGTTTCGCCTAGTGCGCCGCGCATCACGAGCCACATGATCATTTCGATTCCTTCGGCGCCCGCTTCGCGCACAAAATCGATGTGAGGAATTGCTGCCGCCGCGGTTGGTTTGCTGACCAGTAGATCTAAAAAATGCGCATCGAATTCAGTGTTGATCAGCCCGGCACGTTCACCAGAAATTTGGTGCGAGAGTCCACCGGTTCCGAACACCACTACGCGCTCATTGCCGGGATAGGTAGCGACGGCCTTGCGGATCGCTTCGCCTAAACGCAGGCAAC
Organism: Acidimicrobiia bacterium; assembly: GCA_043718695.1. Classification (GTDB taxonomy): domain Bacteria; phylum Actinomycetota; class Acidimicrobiia; order Acidimicrobiales; family JANYDT01; genus JANMZO01. Next base: position 2,566 of record JAYSVF010000327.1, read on the forward strand.
GATTACCGGTTGGTACGGGGTACTGCACCACGTTCACACAGAGCGGGATTACTTTGAACGGCCAAGCTTCGGGTTCGCCACAGGTGACTGAAAGCGGAACAGTGAGACCATGATCAACTTCCATTTCGTGGACGACGGTGAGATCAAATTCATCGGCTACGAGCGATTCGGCAAGATGCCAGGCTAAATCCGGGTGGCCCACAATATTGGGTACCTGGCGTTTGCCGAATCCTTCGTCGGCAACCCCAAAATGCTCTCCAACACCAAGTGCAAATGTGGGTACCAAAGCCAGTGAGAACGCCGTGGCGTGATCGTTGTAGACGACGATGGCTACATCAGGTTTCTTCTCCGCAATCCAGTCCTTCATGGGCTGGGTTTTGGCAAAGTACGGAGCCCAATAGGGTTCTTCTGTTTTGCCTTTGTCGATCGCTGCACCAACTGCGGGGACGTGCGAGCAGCCAACGCCACCAATGATTTCAGCCATTGATTTTGGCTCCGTCTGCTTTGCTGCGATTGCCTTCAACACTTCGTCCGCCGGCGATCATCATGTCGAGGTATTCCTGCTCCGTCACACCGGTTTGGAGGGCGGCGAGTTGTTGGAAGGTCAGGCCATCGCACGCGGCAAGTTTGAACGTGTAATAGATGTTTCCGCCGAGTTCCAACATAGTGATCCATTCCCGATTTCTGATCGCTTGGCGTTGCTCGGGGGTCACCCGAAAAGCATCGAGATACGCATCTTCATCGGCACGGAATGCGGTTCGATGTTCTTCTTTCAGGAGCGACATGCAGAACATGTTGAGGGCGTAGCCGGCTCTGCTTCTTCGGCCGTCAAAAAAATACGTACCGGGGATATCGTCGAACTTTTCGAGGAGGGAATTACCGCCCGCTGGATTTTTGTTTTCCATGCACTCTCCCTAGGCAAACGACTTCTACGGTTTTTGAAACGACTTCTGCAGCGACTTGATAACCAGCTCAGCAATTGCCTTTGTAAGCGATCGCCAGACTACTTGTTCACAGAATTGTGGCCAATCCGCGAGGGCTCAACGGCAACGCACTGCAGCATGCTGAACACATTGCGACACCACCGTGACCGACACACCCAACTCATTGCAACACCTCGGCGACACACCGCAACGCAATGGCAACACCGATGAGGTTTCTCAGGGTAAAGCTGAGGCTGCTTTGCCAACGCCCAGCTATTTGGATGGAATACGGCGGCTCGACGAATGCAATACCGGTTCGTGCGTTACCCTGCTCCAGGTCGACCGAACACTACTTAAGGATGTTTCATGATCATCGACAGCCACGGGCACTACACCACCGCACCGGCGGAGCTGCAGAACTATCGCGACGGGCAAACAACCGCACTCAAAGCCGATCCGAATCACCAAGGCGACAAAGGTGTCATCGCGATTTCTGATGATCAGATCCGTGAATCGCTCGAAGGCGCGCAGCTCAAGTTGCAGCGAGAGCGTGGGACGGATCTCACCATTTTTTCGCCGCGAGCGAGTGCCATGGGCCATCACATTGGCAACATTGTTACCTCCACCAACTGGACGGAACACTGCAACGATTTGATTCGCCGAGTGTGCGATTTGTATCCCACAAACTTCGCGCCGGTTTGTCAGCTTCCTCAATCCCCCGGTGCCTCCATCGAGCCATCAGTGCGTGAGCTTCGCCGCTGCGTGGAAGAAATGGGGTTCATTGGTCTGAATTTGAATCCTGATCCTTCTGGTGGTTTGTGGAACGGGCCGCCGATGTTTGATCGCGCGTTTTATCCGATGTACGAGGCCATGTGCGAGTTGGATGTTCCGGCCATGGTGCATGTGAGCGCTACGTGCAACGCGCATTTCCATACGACAGGTTCGCATTATCTCGGCGCCGACACCACGGCGTTTATGCAGATGATGACCTCTGATGTGTTGAAGGATTTCCCGACGCTTCGTTTGATCATCCCTCATGGCGGTGGCGCGGTTCCCTACCACTGGGGCCGATTCCGCGGCATGGCGCAGGACATGGGCAAACCTCCACTGAGCGAACTTGTGCTCAAGAACGTGTACTTCGATACGTGTGTCTACCATCAGGCCGGAATCGATTGCCTGTTGAAGGTCATCCCCGTCGACAACATTCTGTTTGCCTCGGAAATGGTTGGCGCAGTGCGGGGAATCGATCCTGAGACGGGCTTCTATTTCGATGACACCAAGCGGTACATCGAAGCGGCTGATCTCACTGATGCGCAGCGCACACAGATTTACGAAACCAACATCCACAAGGTATTCCCCCGTCTCGCTCCCTATCTCGCTGCCGCTGCAGCTTGAGCTCTTCAGCAAAGGTTAACTACTATGCGCGCACATCATGTCGTTGTTCGTACTGTTCCTCGGGCAACTGCTGCCACGATTGATGCGTTGTCGTCGATCGGCACGGCAACGATTCATGAGGCCATCGGCCGACGAGGTTTTGTTGGTCCTCAGCTACGTCCGATTCAACAGGGTCTCTCCATTGCTGGCTCGGCGGTGACCGTTTCGTGTCATCCTGGCGACAACTTGATGATCCACGCTGCCGTTGAGGTTTGCCAGCCCGGCGACATTTTGGTGGTCACTACTACCGCACCTTCTACGCACGGAATGTTCGGGGATCTGCTGGCGGGTTCGCTTATGGCCCGTGGTGTCCGCGGACTAGTGATGGATGCCGCCGTGCGTGATACCGCCGATTTGCGAACCATGGGATTTGGCGTGTGGACTCGTCACGTTTCGTGCGAAGGAACCGTGAAGGCCACGGCTGGTTCGGTGAATCTTCCGGTCGTGCTCGGGGAACAAATCGTTCGTGGGGGCGACGTGATCTGCTGTGATGACGATGGTGTTGTGGTGGTTCCTTCCGATGAGGCCGATGAAGCTCTCGCGCTTTCGCAGGCTCGGATTGCCAAGGAAGCAGCGACCCGTTTACGTCTCAATGCCGGCGAACTTGGCCTCGACATTTACGGTCTCCGGGCTACGCTCGCCAATCTCGGCGTGATCTACGTCGACACGATTGACGCTCTTGACGCTCTTGATGCTCTTGATGGGGTACGCAAATGAAGGTTGTTTTGGCGGGAGAAGGCGCAATTGGCCGCAGGCATATTGCGGGGTTGCAACGTATCGATGGCGTTGAAGTGGTTTCGCTCGTTGGTGGCAATCCCACCGATACCGCGGCGTTTGCCACCGAGTTTGGTATTCCGCATTTCACGGGTGATCTCGCAGAGTCGTTGGTTCTTCCGGGTGTCGATGCTGTTGTGCTCGCCACACCCACGGGCATGCATGCGAGCGGCGCGATTCAGGTTATGGAAGCGGGAAAGCACGTTCTTATTGAGATCCCCATGGCTGATTCGCTGGCCGATGCCGAAGCCGTTGTGGCCGCACAGGAACGCACCGGGGTCACGGCGATGGTGTGTCATACCCGTAGGTTTAATCCCAGCCACCAGTGGGTACACAACCGTATTGTTTCTGGTGAATTGACGCTGCAGCATCTTGTGGTGGAGACGTACTTTTTTCGGCGGGAGAACAAGAACGCGCTCGGCAAACTTCGCAACTGGACTGATCATTTACTTTGGCACCATGCTTGTCACACGGTCGATTTGTTCCAGTACCAAACGGGTCAGACGGCATCGAAAGCTTGGGCGCAGCAGGGTCCCCTGCATCCACAACTCGGCATTGCGATGGACATGTCAATTGGGATGGCCGTTCCTTCCGGACCTATCTGCACCCTGTCACTTTCGTTTAACAACGATGGCCCGCTCGGCACGTTTTTCCGCTACATCTGCGACAACGGCACCTACATCGCGCGCTACGACGATCTGGTCGACGGTAAAGAACAACCCATTGATCTATCCGGGTTGGCAATTTCTAACGATGGCATCGAGCTGCAAGATCGTGAGTTTGTGTCGTCAATTCTTGAAGGCCGCGAACCCAACGCCAGCGTCGCGCAATGCCTCCCCGCCATGGCCACCCTCGACCGTTTGGAAAAAACTCTGTAAGCGCTCAGAGCCCCCATGGCCGGTCCGGCATGCCTCCGTGTCCCTCAGCCACACGGAGGCCTGCCCAAAGCTGGCTGAACAGATCAGTTCAGCGGGTAGAGGCGCCGGGGGTTGTCGACCAGGATTCGATTTCGTGTGGCT
>JAYSVF010000328.1:0-2865 GCA_043718695.1 Acidimicrobiia bacterium
GATGAGAACACAGCACCAGAGAATTTTCTGAGGGCTCTGTTTGATCTCACCCCTGGATCACCAACTTTTGACCGCGAAGCGTTGAGGTTTCGAACCGCCGTTCATCATCGTCATACCATCTCAACGGAATCGTTTCGAGAACAACCCTTCCCAACAGCGCACGTGAACCGTCAAGGCTTTTCCAATGCGCCCGATTCCGATTTCACGCAGCAGAAAGTTCGTGCAGAAATCCTTTCGGCGGTCGCTGCATCACCGATACGGGAAGCCGCGCCTTTGGTCCGGTTGACCGCAAACGTGGATGCAGTGGTCGCAACCGCTCGAGCGGCAGGCGAATCTTGGAGCACCAGGTCAAGTTGTGAACGGGCCCGGCTGCTTCGCAACGTGGCCGCCGAAATCTCGCACCACCGAGGGGCAATCATTGCCACCATCGTGGCCGACGCCGCCAAAACAATTGCTGAGGCCGATCCAGAAGTAAGTGAAGCCATCGACTTTGCCAATTACTACGCCGACCGCGCCGAGGAAATCGATGCGGTCCAAGATCTCGAAAGGTCCATCTCACCAAACGCTCGCGGCACATTCGACCCCAAGCAACCACCACCCGACAATCCTCTGCAAATCTATGGCGTTACCAGTACGCCTCTGGGGGTTGTTGTCGTCGCCCCGCCTTGGAACTTTGCCTACGCCATTGCGATGGGAGGTGTTCTTGCGGCTTTGGCTGCCGGAAACACCGTCATTTTGAAACCTGCACCGCAGGCCCCCCGAACGGCGCAACGAGTAGCGCTCGATTGCTGGGCGGCTGGCATCCCGGCCGAAGCGTTACAACTTCTCGCCGTTCCCGATGACGAAGTTGGCCGTCACCTCATCACCCACCCAGGCGTTGATGCGGTGATTCTGACCGGGGGCCTGGCCACCGCGCAGATGTTCCTCGACTGGAAACCCTCCCTACGTTTGTTGGCCGAAACCAGTGGAAAGAACTCGCTGATCATCACCGCCACAGCCGATCTAGACCTAGCCATTAAGGATCTGGTGAAGTCTGCCTTTGGTCACGGCGGCCAAAAATGCTCGGCAGCCAGCCTGGCCATCGTTGAAGCATCGGTATTCGATGAACCGTCATTCGGTCGCCGGCTTGGTGACGCCGTTCGCACCCTGCGCTGTGGCGAACCCGCGGATCCCACAACCGATATTGCCCCGTTGATTGAAACCCCAAGCCCATCACTACAACGTGCACTTACCATTCTTGACGCCGGAGAAACGTGGCTGGTTGAACCACAACAATTACGCAACGACGACGACAAAGCATGGTCTCCTGGGGTTCGTATGGGAGTGGCCGAAGGGTCTTGGTTCCACCGCACGGAATGTTTTGGTCCAGTCCTTGGGGTCATGCGAGCACGAGATCTCGATCACGCTCTTGCGTTGCAAAATGCCACCGAGTTTGGTCTCACCGCAGGTATTCATGCGCTCGATCCGCAGTCGGTGGAAGTTTGGAAACGAAAGGTTGTGGCAGGAAACTTGTATGTGAACCGATCAATCACGGGGGCCATTGTCAACCGGCAACCCTTCGGCGGCTGGAAGGCTTCCACGGTCGGTGCCACAGCCAAAGCCGGTGGACCACACTACGTTGCGTCGTTGCGCAGATGGTTCCCGGGAGATTCCGGTTCAGCTCACTCCGACTCGCCCTACCTCCCGGGGTCGTTTCAGAAAGAGTTAGAACGCAGATTCAACAGTGAGAGCGATCCAACGGGCTTGCGATCGGAATCCAACGTGTTGCGATACCGAGCCCTACCCCGCGGAGTTCTGCTGCGCATCGGCACCTCGGCCGCCAAAGACTCTCGCCAATTGGCGCAGAGTGCAGCGCAAGCAACCAACTGTCCTCTTAAAGTGTCCTCTGCTGTTGAGGAAACAGAAAGCGCCTGTATCGAACGTTTGCGAGAGGAAAAACCCGACCGGCTTCGTGTCGTCGGCGAATGTTCCGATTTGTTGCGTGAGGCCGCAAACCGTTTGGGTATTCGAATCGATGAAGCGCCGATTGTTCTCAACGCCTCGGTGGAGCTGACCAGGTGGGCACGGGAGCAAGCAGTAAGTACCACCATGCATCGCCATGGTCGGTTGGTGCAATGAACAGAATGTGGGAAAGTTCCACAGTGACGGACACCGCGAACCCAACGAACGCTATGAACCCAACGTTGAGCTCCATTGTTGAGATCTTCGGACCTCTGCCCCACGTGTTGTTTTGCCTCAAACGGCCCGATGGTTCCTATGCGCAAGCCAACCGGGCCTTTGCACTGCGGTGCGGGAAGAACCATGAACGAGAGGTACTTGATCGTTGCGCCACCGAATTGTTCCCGCCCGAACTCGCCAGATCCTATGAAGCACAGGACCGTGCCGTACTGACCACCGGCAGGCCAGTGACCAATCAGTTGGAACGAATAAGCCGCCCCGATGGCACCCTGGGATGGTTCCTCACTTCGAAGTCGCCCATTCACGGACCCGGAGGTATCGAGGCGGTGATGGTGGTTTCTATTGATCTCAACGCCGCTTCGATGCGAGGGGATTCCTTGGGCAGCTTGGCAAACGTGGTTGATCGAGTGCGAACAGAGCCAGGGAAACGGTGGAGAGTTGCGGAGTTGGCCAAGCTTTCCGGATTGGGTATACGTCAGCTAGAGCGACAGATGCAGCGCGTCCTCGGGGTAGGTGCGAAACAGTTTCTACAGACCACCCGAGTCGAGTACGCAGCGAGGCTGCTCACCACGAATTCCTCGACCTTGGCCGCCATCGCCGAGCAGTGCGGCTATTACGACCAGAGCCAATTCAGCCGAGAATTCAGGTCGCAAACGGGAATGGCGCCCGGAAAGTACCGGACCCTGG